>JAVHVB010000349.1:0-2534 GCA_032160775.1 Pseudonocardiales bacterium
CGGAGTCCTGCCAGGTCGAGTCCGGCGTCGGCGCGGAAGCGCAGCTCCTCACCTGCCTTTGTCAGCTCAGCGACCGACCCGGAAGCGACCACCCGACCGGCATCGATCAGCACGACGTGGTCGGCCAGCCGCTCGGCTTCGTCGAGCAGGTGGGTGGTGAGCACGACCGTGACGCCGTCGCGGCGCAAGGCCTCGATGAGCTCCCAGGTGGCGTGCCTGGCCTGCGGGTCGAGGCCCGCCGTGGGCTCGTCGAGGAACACCAGCTCGGGGCGACCCACCACCGCCAGCGCGAGCGAGAGGCGTTGCTGCTGCCCGCCCGAAAGCCGCCGGTACGCCGTCCGGCGGACCTCCGTCAGCGCCAGCCGCTCGAGCAGGTCGTCGACGTCGAGCGGCGTTGCGGCGTACGCCGCGACGAGCCGCAGCATCTCCTCGCAGCGCAACCCCGGGTAGGCGCCGCCTTCCTGCGGCATCACCCCGACCCGCGGCCGGAGTGACCGGTCGCGTGGGTCCAGCCCGAGCACGCGGACGGTGCCGCCGTCGGGGCGCCGGAATCCCTCGCAGATCTCCACGGTGGTCGTCTTGCCGGCCCCGTTGGGCCCCAGCAGCGCCAGAACGGTCGCCGGTTGCACGCTCAACGACACCCCGTCGACGACCGGCCGGCCGCCGTACCGCTTGACCAGTCCCTCCACCTCGAGCGCGGGAGAGGCCATGCGGGGCAGCCTAGGCACGCCGGTGGGGGACCCGGGTTCGACGTCCGGGAGCAATTAGGCGACAATGTTGTTGTGAAAAGCGTGAGCGCGCCCCCGAGCACAGACGGGCGGACCCGGGACCGGGTGCGCACGCTCCTGCTCGACCTGGGGCCGAGCACCGCCACGACGCTCGCCGAGCGCACCGGGCTGACCGTCGCTGCCGTACGCCGGCACCTCGACGCGCTGCTTGCCGACGGCACGATCACGACCCGGGCGCCCCGCCTGCGCGAGGTGAAGCGCGGCCGCCCGGCGCGGTTGTACGCGCTGACCGAGGCCGGCCATGCCGCCGGCCCGAGCGCGTACGACGACCTGGCGACCAGCGCGCTGCGCTTCATGTCCACCGATCAGGTGGAGGCGTTCGCGCAGACGCGCGCCGCCGACCTCGAGGCGCGGTTCGCGTCCGTCGCGGATGCCGAGGACCGACCCGCCGCCCTTGCCGAGGCGCTGTCGGCCGACGGCTACGCAGCGACCATCCACGAGCAGGGCCTCGGCATCCAGCTGTGCCAGCACCACTGCCCGGTGCAACACGCCGCCACCGAGTTCCCCCAGCTCTGCGACGCCGAGACGGCGGCCCTCGGCCGACTGCTCGGCGTACACGTCCAACGACTCGCGACCATCGCCCACGGCGACGGCGTGTGCACGACCTTCATCCCAGCTGCCACCACTACAGCGAAGGCAACACAGTGACTGCCAACACCGAGCAGCTCGAAGGACTTGGCACCTACAAGTTCGGTTGGGCCGACTCCGACGTCGCCGGCTCCGCCGCCAAGCGCGGTCTCTCCGAGGAGGTCGTGCGCGACATCTCGGCGAAGAAGAGCGAGCCGGAGTGGATGCTCGCCATGCGGCTGAAGGGGCTCAAGCTCTTCGGCAAGAAGCCCATGCCGACGTGGGGCGCCGACCTGTCCGGCATCGACTTCGACAACATCAAGTACTTCGTGCGCTCGAGCGAGAAGCAGGCGCAGACCTGGGACGACCTGCCGGCCGACATCAAGAACACCTACGACAAGCTCGGCATCCCCGAGGCCGAGAAGCAGCGCCTCGTCGCCGGGGTGGCGGCCCAGTACGAGTCGGAGGTCGTTTACCACTCGATCCGGCAGGACCTCGAGGACAAGGGCGTGCTCTTCCTCGACACCGACACCGCGCTGCGCGAGCAGCCGGAGATGTTCCGCGAGTACTTCGGCTCGGTCATCCCCGTCGGCGACAACAAGGTCGCGGCGCTCAACACCGCCGTCTGGTCGGGCGGCAGCTTCATCTACGTGCCGCCCGGCGTGAAGGTCGACATCCCGCTGCAGGCCTACTTCCGCATCAACACCGAGAACATGGGCCAGTTCGAGCGGACGCTCATCATCGCCGACGAGGGCTCCTCGGTGCACTACGTGGAAGGCTGCACAGCTCCCATCTACAGCAGCGACAGCCTTCATTCCGCCGTCGTCGAGATCATCGTGAAGAAGGACGCGCACGTCCGGTATACGACGATCCAGAACTGGTCCAACAACGTCTACAACCTCGTCACCAAGCGGACCGCCGTGCACGAGGGCGGCCGGATGGAGTGGATCGACGGCAACATCGGCTCCAAGGTCACGATGAAGTACCCCGCCTGCTACCTGCTCGGTGAGCGGGCGAGCGGCGAGACCCTCAGCGTTGCGTTCTCCGGTCCGGGTCAGCACCAGGACGCCGGCGCGAAGATGGTCCACGCCGCGCCCAACACGACGTCGAACATCGTCAGCAAGTCGGTCGCACGCGGTGGTGGGCGCACGTCGTACCGCGGCCTTGTGCAGGTGCAGG
>JAVHVB010000350.1:0-4978 GCA_032160775.1 Pseudonocardiales bacterium
CTGGCCCGGCTGCACCGTGACTACACCGGCCGGCCGTCGCCGCTGACCGACGCGCCCAAATTCGCCGAGCACGCCGGCGGCGCGCGCATCCTGCTCAAACGCGAGGACCTCAACCACACCGGCTCGCACAAGATCAACAACGTCCTGGGCCAGGCGCTGCTCACCCAACGCATCGGCAAGAAACGGGTGATCGCCGAGACCGGCGCCGGCCAGCACGGCGTGGCGACCGCGACGGCCGCCGCGCTGATGGGCCTCGAGTGCGTCGTCTACATGGGCGAAGAAGACACCCGCCGGCAAGCTCTGAATGTCGCCCGCATGCGCCTTCTCGGTGCCGAGGTGGTGCCCGTGACCACCGGATCGCGCACCCTGAAGGACGCGATCAACGAGGCGATGCGCGACTGGGTCACCAACGTCGACACGACCAACTACGTGTTCGGCACGGTCGCCGGCCCACACCCGTTCCCGCTGATGGTGCGTGAGTACCAGCGCATCATCGGCGACGAGGCGCGCGAGCAGGTGCTCGAGCGCTGCGGCCGGCTGCCGGACGCCGTCGCGGCCTGCGTGGGCGGCGGCTCGAACGCCATCGGCATCTTCACCGCGTTCGTCCCGGACGCCGGAGTGCGGCTCGTCGGCTTCGAGGCCGGCGGTGCCGGCGTCGAGACCGGCCGGCACGCCGCGTCGATCACCGGCGGGCTGCCCGGCGTGCTGCACGGCGCCAGGTCCTATCTGCTCCAGGACGACAACGGCCAGACGATCGAGTCCCACTCGATCTCGGCCGGCCTCGACTACCCGGGCGTCGGACCGGAGCACTCCTACCTGCACGACAGCGGGCGCGCCGAGTACCGGCCGATCACCGACGCGCAGGCAATGGCGGCGTTCTCGCTGCTCGCCCGCACCGAGGGCATCATCCCGGCGATCGAGTCGGCGCACGCGCTTGCCGGCGCGATGGATCTCGGCCGCGAACTCGGCCCGGACGCCATCGTGCTGATCAACCTCTCCGGTCGCGGTGACAAGGACGTCGAGACCGCGTCCCAGTACTTCGGGCTCCTGTGATGACTGCGCTGGCCGACGCACTGGCGAAGGCGCAGGCCGACAACCGCGCCGCGCTGATCGGCTATCTGCCGGTTGGCTACCCATCGGTCGAGGTGTCCATCGACGCGATGCGCGCGATGGTCGAGGGCGGCGTCGACATCGTCGAGGTCGGCGTGCCGTACAGCGACCCGGTGATGGACGGGCCGACCATCCAGCGCGCCACCGAACACGCGGTCCGCCTCGGCGTCGGCATGCGCGACGTCCTGCAAGCGGTCGCCGCGGTCTCCGCGGCCGGCGCCGCGGCCGTCACCATGGGCTACTGGAATCAGGTCGAGCGCTACGGCGTCGCGCGATTCGCCGCCGACCTGCACGCAGCGGGCGGCTCCGGGGCGATCACCCCGGACCTCATCCCGGACGAGGCTGCCGAGTGGATCCGCGCCTCCGACGAGCACGCGCTGGACCGCGTCTTCCTGGTCGCGCCGTCCTCGACCGACGCGCGGATCGTCTCGACCGCCGCGGCGTCGCGCGGCTTCCTCTACGCCGCCGCCGTCATGGGGGTGACGGGCGCGCGCGACAGCGTCGGCGCGACCGCTGAGACCCTCGTGGGCCGGGTGCGCCGGCTCGCGCCGGGCATTCCGGTCTGCGTGGGCCTCGGCGTCTCCAGCGGCGATCAGGCCGCTGAGGTGGCCGCCTTCGCCGACGGGGTCATCGTGGGCTCGGCGCTCGTGCGCCGCCTGCTCGACTCGCCGGACGCCGCCGGCGTCGCCGCCGTCCGCGCGCTCACCGAGGAACTCGCCGCCGGCGTCCGCCGCCGATAGCCGGTCCGCCCGGTCCGGCGCGGCTAGGGAACGATCAGCAGCTTGCCGGTCGTGCGGCGCGCCTCGAGGTCGGCGTACGCCTGCCGGACCACGGCCAGCGGGTACCGGCCGCCGACCTCGATGCGCAGGTCCTGCGCCGCGATCGCCTCGAAGACCTCAGTCGCCCGCCACAGCAGTTCGGCGCGCTCCGCCGCGTAGTGCGCGATCGTCGGCCGGGTGACGAACAGCGACCCGGCCGCGTTCAGCCGCTGCAGGTCGAACGGGGGGACCGGTCCGCTCGACGCTCCGTAGAGCGCCAGCATCCCGCGCCGCCGCAGTGAGGCGAGCGACGCCTCGAAGGTCGCCTGCCCGACGCCGTCATAGGCCACGTGGACGCCCTCCGGCACGAACTCGCGCACGGCGCCGGCCAGGTCGTCCACCTCGTCGTAGCGGATCACGTGATCGGCGCCGAGTTCGGCCGCGATGCTCGCCTTGGCAGCGCTGCCGACCGTCGCGACGACCTGCGCGCCCTTGGCCTTCGCCAGCTGGACGAGCAGCTGCCCGACCCCACCCGCCGCCGCGTGGACGAGGGCGACCTCGCCGTCCTGCAGGCGGTAGGTCGAGTTGAGCAGGTAGTGCGCCGTGACGCCCTGCAGGATCGCCGCCGCCGCGAGTTCTGCCCCGAGACCGTCCGGCACCGGCACCGCCTGCTCCGCCGGGGTCACTGCGTACTCGGCGTGGCTGCCCACGGCTCCCGCGCTCGCGATCACATCACCGACGGCGACGTCGGCGACGTCACGCCCGACCTCCACCACAACGCCGGCGCACTCCGAACCGAGGACGAACGGCGTCGGCACCGGATACCGGCCCTCGCGCCGGTACACGTCGATGAAGTTCACCCCCGACGCAGCCACCTCGACCACCAGCTCGCCGGGGCCCGCCGTCGGCCGGGGAACCCGCCGCACTTCGAGCACGTCGACCCCGCCGTGTTCGGGCACCACCACGGCTCGCATCTCGCTGTCACCCATGTCATCAACCATGGTTCGAACGTAGCCAGATACCGTGTGCCCGTGCAGCTGCTCGCCTCGATCCCCAGCCCGTCGCGCAGCGTCTGGCACCTCGGGCCGCTGCCGATCCGGGCGTATGCGCTGTGCATCATCGCCGGCATCCTGGTCGCGATCTGGCTGACCAACCGCCGGTGGCGCGAGCGCGGGGGCAATCCGGACCACGTGTGGGACGTCTCGGCCTGGGCCATTGTGTTCGGCATCCTCGGCGGCCGGATTTATCACGTCGCGACGGATCCCGAGCTCTATTTCGGCGACGGCAAGCATCCCGTGGACGCGGTCAAGATCTGGGACGGCGGACTGGGCATCTGGGGAGCCATCGCGCTGGGCGCGGTCGGTGCTTGGATCGGCTGCCGGCGCCGGAACATCAAGCTGGCGGTGTTCGCCGACGCGGCCGTGCCGGGCGTCGTGTTCGCGCAGGCGATCGGGCGCTGGGGCAACTGGTTCAACAACGAGCTGTACGGCGGGGCCACGAGCCTGCCGTGGAAGCTGCAGATCCACTGCCTGGACATCGATGTCGGCCACGCAGGGATCTGCCCCGGCACGAACTCCACCGTCCTCGGCTATTTCCAGCCGACGTTCCTCTACGAATGCCTGTGGGACATCGCGGTCGGCGTGGCGCTGCTCCTGCTCGACCGCCGGTTCCGGCTCGGCCGCGGCAACGTGATGGCCCTCTACGTCATGGGCTACACCGCCGGCCGCGCGTGGATCGAGGCGCTCCGGACAGACCACGCCAACCACTTCCTCGGGCTGCGGCTGAACGACTGGACCAGCCTCGTCGTCTTCCTCGCCGGCCTGGCCTGGTTCCTGCGGCACGGCGGCTTCCACGCCGAACGCGAGGCGACGCCGTACTACGTCGACGACCATGCGGACACCGCGGACGAGCCGGACGAGGTCACCGCCGATGAGTGATGCGGTGAAGGACCTGCCCGAGCTGCCCAGCCCGGAGGTCCACCACGAGCATCGCGACGTTTCCGGCGGCTGGTTGCGGCCGACGGTGTTCGGGATGATGGACGGGCTGGTCTCCAACTTCGCGCTGATCGCCGGCGTGGCCGCGGCGTCGTCGAACAGCTCGCAGGTCGCGCTCGCCGGGCTCGCCGGCCTGGTCGGCGGGGCATTCTCGATGTCGGCGGGGGAGTACATCTCGGTACAGAGCCAGAACGAGTCACTGCACGCCGAGCTCGAGGTGGAACGGCACGAACTCGTGCACAACGCCGAGGCGGAGCTGGCCGAGCTGGCGCAGATGTATGTCGAACGCGGCGTCGACCCCGATCTCGCCCTCCAGGTCGCCCGGCAACTGTCCCGGGATCCGGATCAGGCCCTCGTCATCCATGCGCAGGAGGAATTCGGCGTCGATCCGACGCAGCTGCCCAGCCCGCTGACCGCGGCCGGCTCGTCCTTCGCGTCGTTCTGTGTGGGCGCGCTGCTGCCATTGCTGCCGTACTCGCTCGGCGCGAGCTCGCTGTGGCTGTCCGCAGTCGTCTCGGTCGTCGCGCTGTTCCTCGCCGGGGTGGCCGCGTCCCGCTTCACCTCCCGCTCCTGGTGGTACTCCGGGGCTCGGCAGCTGCTATTCGGTGTCCTGGCCGCCGCCGTCACCTACGGGGTCGGCTCGGCGTTCCACGCGACGGTGGGGTAGCGGCCGAGCAATTTTTGCGGCGCGTCCGGAAAATCCCGGCGCGATGTCATCCGGTCCCCCTAGACTCGCCGCGGTCGGAGAGAACGCTTGCGTTCCTTCAAGCTTCAAGCAAGTGGAGGCATCGTGCGGGGTTGGGCCGAGTTCGTCCTGCGGCATCGCCGGTGGGTGATCGGGTTCTGGTTGCTCGTCATCGTGGTCGGCGGGGCGCTGAGTTCGAAGGTCAACGATCGGTTGACGATCGACTTCTCGCTGCCCGGCCAGCCGGGCACGGAGACTGCGCAGAAGATTCAGGAACTCGTCGACAACGGCGGGTTCACCAGCCCCTACATCGTGACCGTCACCGTGCCGCAGGGCAAGGTGACCGATCCGGCCAACGCAACCGCGATCGACAAGGCGTTCGGCGCGCTGGCGAAGCGCGACGCGCTCGCTGTGCCCGCCCAGCAGCGGGC
>JAVHVB010000351.1:0-5799 GCA_032160775.1 Pseudonocardiales bacterium
CGCTCGACCCATTGGACCCGGCGTCGATGGGCGCGCTGCTGGACGCTCTAGTGCCGGGCCTACCGCCGGGGGCCGCGTCCGCAATCGCTGACCAGGCACACGGCATCCCGCTGTTCGCAGTAGAGACCATCCGCGCGTTGATCGATCGGGACGTAGTGATCCCCAGCGGTGGTGTGTACCGGCTGATCGGTGAGCTGGGCGCGCTCACCGTGCCAGACAGCTTGCACGGCCTGCTCGCCGCCCGACTCGACGCCCTGCCGCCAGACGTCCGCAGCCTGGTCGCTGACGCAGCGGTCCTCGGCTCGACATTCCCCGTCGAAGCGCTGAGCGACGTCTCCGGCCGGGCAGCCGATGAAGTAGGCGACATGCTGGGCGAGTTGGTGCGCCGCGAAGTGCTGGAGATCGTCGCTGACCCGCTCTCGCCGCAACGCGGCACCTTCCGATTCGGGCACGACATGTTGCGGCAGGTCGCCTACGACACGCTGTCGCGGCACGACCGCAAGGCGCGGCACCTGGCTGTCGCCGCACATCTACGAGCGACATTCGCCAATGACGGTGAAGAAGTCGCCGACGTCATGGCCCGGCACTACCTCGACGCCCTGGCCGCCGTGCCCGATGCGGATGACATCGAGGACAGTCGGGCCCGGGCGATTGATGAACTCGTCCGGGCGGGCGAGCGGGCAAACCGAATCGGTGCGCGAGGCCGTGCGCGGAGCAATTTCGCTGACGCTGCTGAACTGCTCATCGCCAGTGCTGCGGCGGAGGCGCCGGCCCGCGCCGCTGAACTCTGGGAGCGGGCAGCGGAGGCCGCCGGGCGGGAGGGCGACTGGTCCGCGTCGTTGGATCTGGTCACCCGCGCCGAGCAGGCGTATCAAGCACTCGGCGACACCCGCGCGGTAGCCCGTACCGCGAGTTTGGCCGGCGCCGCACTGCGCGGGTGGGGGCGGCACGCGGAGGCACGCGAGCGGCTGGAGAACGCGCTGCTCGTGTTACGGCAGGACCCCGATGTCGACACCGTTCACGCCCTCAGTCAGCTCGCGGGCGTCGAGATCATGGCAGGCACACCGGCGGGCGATGCGGTGAGTGCGGAGGCGATCGCGACCGCGCAGATGCTGGCTGTCCCCCACGGCTTACTCTCCTCAGTGTTCAACAACCGCGCACTCGCCTTGCAGAACCTGAACCGCCGGCAGGAGACCGCGATGTACTTGCGCGAAGCTGCCCGAATCGGCGAGCTGTCCGGTGACAGCTATCGGCACGCGTTCGCACTGGGAAACCTGGCCGAGGTGCTGTGCGCGGACGACCCGGCTGCGGCGGCCGCCGCAGCCCAGGAGGGCGTGCGGGTCGCGCGGCGCACCGGAGGGACGATTGCTTTGGCGCTCTCCACCCAGGGCCTCGCGACCGCGTTGCTCGAACTCGGCGACTGGGACGCGGCCGCGGCTGCGGTGGATGAAGCGATCGAGAAGGACGGTATCGGCGACAATCAGCTCATCGCCTACATCGGTGCCCGGCTCGCCGCCACCCGCGGAGACATTGAAGCCGCGCACGCCCTGCGCGAACACATGGGGTACATGGTGACCAGCGAGGACCCGCAGGACCAGGCATTTACCGCCATCCTCGACGCCCTGATCGCACTCGCCGAGCGTCGAACTGAAGCCGTCGTGGACAGGGCAAAGGAGGCAGTCGGGTACTGGGAAGCCACCGGGCTCGGTAGTGACTTCGTGCGGTGGGGCTGGTCGCTCGCGGCACGCGCAGCACACGAACTGGCTGATGACACCGAAGTCGACAGACTGCTCGCTCAATTCGAAGGCTTCCAGCGCGGTGAACTCCCGCCGATGCTGCACGCCGAACTGCCGCTCGCCCGCGCCCGCCGCGCCGGTCGCAGACGCGAGCCCAGTGCCGGCAAGCAGTTTGATCTGGCCATCGCCGACCTCCGCAAACGAAGCACGCCGTTCCATCTTGCACATGGCCTGCTCGATTACGCGGCGTACCTCATCGCCGACGGCCGGCGCGATGACGCAGGCGCGCTGATCGACGAGGCAAGAAGCATCGGCGAGCGCCTCGGTGCTGCCCCCCTCGTCAGCCGGGCGGGATCCATGTCCGCGGCGCGCGAAGCGGTCGGCTGACGCCTCAGCCGGCGGCTGTCAGCGACGGCGTACCGTCGAGGTCCGCGAGCCACGCCTTCGCGCGGAGATCGGTGAACGACTGTCGCGCCGCGACGAGCTGCGCGTTGGCCTCGGCATGCCGGCCCTGCCCGGCCAGCCAGCGACCCAGCGTCGCTTGCGCGCGTGCCCGGTCGGGCACGAGTCCGAGCGCGTCCAGCGCCTGGATCGCGGCGAGCAGGTCCGCCTCGATGTCTGCCGGTTCGGCGTTCGACAAGGGGTCTGCCGCCTCGATCGTCGCGCGCAGGCGCGGCAGCTCAGCCGCAAGCAGCGGATTCAGGCGTGGCGCCGGCGCATCCGCCACGTAGCGCAGCAGCTCGCGCGCAGCGTCGAAGTCGCCTGCTTCGATCGTCCAATGCACTGCCTGGTTCCAGTACGTCGGGAAGTCGTCCTCGAGGTCGACGTACGCGAACGCCGTCCGGACAAGTTCTCGGCACAGACTCACAAGCTCTGCCTTGTCACCGCCATCGCGCGCCAACGCGACGGCGCACGCCACGAAGCACATGTCGTCGAGTGATTCGAGCTGTCCGGGCTGCCAGATGGCGGCGAGCCGCTCCAAGGTGGGCCGGTCCGGCGTCTCACCGCGCGCAATCGCCGCGCGGGCGAGCTGGAAGGTGATCACTGCTTCCTCGGGTGGCGGCGGCTCGACTTCCTGGAGCAGCGGTCTGTCGCCCAGCGCGAACGCCTCGTCCCACCGCCCCAGGTTGGTGAGGGTCGTGGCGAGATTGATCACCGCGTTCCAGGCTTGCCCACTGGCGCCGCCTTGCTCCCATAAGGCGTACGCCTCTTCGCCCGCGGTGACCGCAGCAGCGGGATCGCTGTTCGCGACGAAAGCAGCGATATTCGCGAGCGGCTGCGCGAGTTCGGTGACCAATTGATTCCGGCGCGCCACATCTGCCGCGAGGGTAAGGACGAGGTGACCCATCTCGCCGTGTCCTTGGACGGTGTCGTGGATCCCGATCACCGTCAACGACAACGCGATCAGACGAGGGTCGCCCAGATCCTCGGCGTAAGACAATCCGCGCCGGTCCCACAAGACGGCTTCTTCGCGACGGTTCAAGCCGTGCAGGTAGATCGCGACCTGCCGGGCGACTGGTGCCGCGACTGCGAGCGGCAGGCGGGTGAGCGTCTCGGGGTCGAGGTAGCGCTGGACCAGCTGCCACCCTTCCTCGATTCGTCCGGAGAGCCGCAGCGCATTCGCTGCGAGGTTCACCGCCTCCGCGGTCTGCGCCTCGTCGGCCCCGAGCTCGCCCGAGACGATGGGCGTCGCGAACTCGATCGCCCGCTCCCGATCGCCCCCGGCGGTTGCCGCTTGCCCCGCCGCAATGCGCAGCCGGATCCGATCGGAGTCCTGCTCGGCGAGCTCAAGTGCCTCGGCCAGCGCGCGAACAGCGTCGTTGGGGGCCGCGACCGCGAGCGAGCGACCGGCCGAGCGTTCCAGCCAGGCGCCGAGCCGTCGGACGATCTCCGGACGATGTGGATCTTCATTTCCGATCAATCCCGCAGCGTCACGCAGGTGTTGCGAGATGACGGTGTTCAACTCACTGTCCGCCTCGGACAGCAGCTCCAGGTGTGCGACCGCAGCGAGATGCCGCTCGAGTCGATCCCGCTTGGACTGGGTCTGATACGCAACTGTGCGCACCACCGTTTGAACGAAGGCGTACATCCCCTCCTCGGCGGACAACCGGTCGGTGACCACGCTGATGAGGTCACGTCCTACGAGCTCGTGCAGCGCGCTCGCCAGCTCGTCCTCGGCCATCCCGCTCACCACGTGCGCGGCGGCGGCCGTGAACGTCTGACCCAACACCGAAGCGGCCGCGAGCAGCGACCGTTCCCGCGTGGGGAGCAGGTCCAGCCGGCTGGCGACGAGGAGCTGGAGGCTGGCCGGCGCGGCGAGCGCGCCCAGTGCCGTCGCGTCCACACCGGACACGAGCCGGACGGCCCCGGCTCGCCGAGTGGGGCCCTCGGTGGTCAGCCCCTGGTCGTGCATCGCGCGGACGGTTTCGATGGCGAACAGCGGGTTGCCCTCGGCGCGGTCGACGAGCGCGTCCCGTACGTCGCCGGGCAACCCCTCGACGAGACCGTCGAGTAGAGCCGCGATGTCAGCGCGGGACAGAGTTTCGAGCCCGATCACCGTCGCCCGGCGCAGCGCGGCCAGCGTCGGCCGCCGGGCCAGCAGTTCGGCACGGGCGAGCAGCACGATGAACAACGGCACCTGAGCCACGGTGGCGAGGTGCTCGACGAAGTCGAGCAGGCCGTCGTCGGCATAGTGCGCATCATCGACCACCCACACGACCGGATCGCCCTCGGAGTGCGAGAGCCGCTCGAACCAGGCCAGCCATGCGCTGAACAGTTCGGACCGGCTCAGCCCGGTCGGGGCGCCGGGCAGGCCCAGCAGATTGAGCAGAGCGGGCAGCAGCCGAGCTCGCTGGAGCTCGTCGGGCAGGTAATGCGCGAGCGACCCGTCGAGTTTGCTGCGTACGGTCGAATCCGGGTCGTCCTCGCTCGCTCCGATCCGGCCACGCACCGCGGCGGTCAACGCCGAGAACGCCACCCCGTCGCCATAGGCGAGACAGCGACCGCGATGCCACAGGACGCTGGCCGACAGCCCGTCGATGTAATTCTCGAGCTCCCAACCGAGCCGTGTCTTGCCGACCCCGGCGTCGCCGGAAAGGACGACCAACCGCGGCCGGTGCTCCTCCGCCGCGACGTGGAACATCTCCTTGAGCACCGAGATCTCGCGACGGCGTCCGACGAGCGGGGCCTGCACCCGGTCGCCGCTGCGCTCGCCACCGACGCCGCCCATCACCGCAGTCGCCGCGAACAACTCGACGGGCTCGGCCTTGCCCTTCAACTCGTGCAGCCCCGCGTCACCGAAGTCGATGGCCCCACGGGTGAGCGCCCGGGTCTGCGCGTCGACCCACACGGTTCCGGGCTCGGCCTTCGCCTGGACCCGCGCGGCGGTGTTGACGGCGTCGCCGGCGACCATGCCCTGACCGGTTGCGCCGAGGGTCACCGCGACCTCGCCGGTGACGATGCCGACGCGCATCGCAAGGCCGGGCGCGCCGACCGATTCGCCGAACGCGGCGACGCCGTCGGCGAGGTCCAGCCCGGCGCGGACCGCCCGTTCTGCGTCGTCCTCGTGCGCCGTCGGGACGCCCCAGACCGCCATCACCGCGTCGCCGATGAACTTCTCGATCGTCCCGCCGTACCGCGCGATGATCTCCCGCGCCGTGTCGAAGTAGCGGCCGAGCAGTTCGCGCACCTCCTCTGGGTCGCGCGCCTCGGACAGCGTAGTGAACCCGACGAGATCGCCGAACAGGACTGAGGTCACCCGTCGCTCGGACACCGGCCCCGGGGCGGACCCGGATGGTGAGCTCGCAGCGGCGGGCGACCCGGCTGGAATCAACGCCGCACCAGCCAGTTGTGGAGCTCCGCACTCGAGGCAGAACTTCGCGCCGGTCACCAGGTCGGTGCCGCACGAGGCACAGGTGGTCGCGACCGGCGTGCCGCACTCGCCGCAGAACTTGGCACCCGCGGGCAGCTGGGTACCGCAGCTGGCGCAGGGCATCACCGCGCTCCCTCGGTCAAGCCAGTGACTCTAACTCGCTTGGACGGTGCGGAGGGCGGCCGCTAGTGC
>JAVHVB010000352.1:0-2977 GCA_032160775.1 Pseudonocardiales bacterium
GAGGTGCCGTCGCGCGAGGACGTCGCCCGCGTGGTGATCACCCGCGAGACGGTGCTCGACCACGTGTACCCGACGCTGGTGCCGCGCGAGCCCGCGAAGCGCGAGCGCCGCGAAAAGTCCGCCTAGACTCGCCCTCTGGAAGCAGGCGCGTCGGCTCGAACGGCGTGCCTTTACGCAACTGCCTCAGGCACGGCCACGGTCTCCAATTCGGATGCCGCTGCGGCGTCTCGGCCCACATTGCGGATCAGCGCTGGGCCCAGCAGTAGCGGGACGAGAACGCCGAGCAGCCCGGCCGCGACGAAGATCGTGCGGGGCTCGAGTACCGCCGCTAACGCGCCCCCGGCCGCGAACGCCAGGATCTGCATGCCCGACGCGACGCCGGTCAGCAGCGCGCTCACCCGGCCGCGCGACTCGGCCGAGGTGCGGCCCATGACCAGCGAGGCAAGCGCGACGTTCAGGACGCCGTTCATGAACCCGACGAGGGCGATCCCCGGCAGCAGCCAGCCGATCGTCGGTGCGGCCCCGACCGCGACCAGCCCGGCGGAGAGCAGCAGGCAGGACCCGACGAAGCTGCGTGCGAGGGTTGCCGTGCCGCGTAGCCGCCCGCCCGCCAGCGCCCCACCAAGCATGGCGACCGCGAACGCCGCGCCGGCTATCCCGTACCACGTCGTCGAGGCGTTCAGCGTCTCGCGCACGAGGAAGACCTCGACCACGTTGACCATGCAGCCGAGCAGCACGAACAGGGCGAGCAGGACGAACAACGGCCGCAGCACCCCGTCGGTGCGCACGATCGCCAAGCCGCCCCGCGGTGCGGCGCCGTCCGCAGCAGGCGCGGCGCCCCGCCGGGTCGCGATCGCCAGCGCGATCGTCGCGACCAGGACGTACGCGGCCCCGTCCAGCAGCAAGGGCACGCGCGCGCCGAACTGCCCGACCAGCACGCCGCTCAACGCCGGCGCCGCGATGGCCGCGACCGTCTGACCCGCCTGGGCACGCCCGATCGCGCCGGTGAGCGCGTCGCCCCCGGCAGCGGTGGCGAGCAGCGCCTGCCAGCAGGTGTTGTTCACCGCCTGCCCGGCGCCGAGCAGCGCGACCAGGCCCAGCACGGCGGGGGCCGCCGTCACCAGCGCCAGCGTCGCGCACACCGCCGCCTGCGCCAGGCTGGAGACCAGCAGCAGCCGCCGGTTGTCGACCCCGTCGACGAGCCGGCCGACGACGCCGGACAGCAGGACGATGGGCAGCGCGTTGGCGATGAGCAGCGCGGCGACCGCGCCGGCGCCGGCCCCGTGCGACTGCAACCGCAGGACAAGCGCGACCTCGGCGACCAGGTCGCCGAGCCAGGACAGCGACTTGGCGACGATGACCAGCGACACGTCACGCTGCGCTGATCTGAAAGACATATTGCGAAACTAATGCTTCATATCTATCGCGTCAACAGAAGGCGTCCCGAGAAAATTCAGTAGCCTTTGGCACCGTGACGCCGCGCCGGAAGAAGCCCGCGGAGCGCCCGCCGGTCAAACTGACCGATCCGCGCGCCATCCGCGCACTCGCGCACCCGGCGCGCCTCGCCGTCATCGACGAGCTGTACTCCGGCCGGGAGCTCACCGCGACCGAGTGCGCCGAGATCGCCGGACTCAGCCCGAGCGCGATGAGCTATCACCTGCGCAGCCTCGAGAAGGTGGGCATCGTCGAGCGCGCCGAGTCGACCGGTGACGGCCGCGAGCGACCGTGGCGGGCCGCGGGCAGCTATTTGCAGGTCGACAGCACGGGCGGTGGGGCGGGCGAGCTGGCCGCGTCGGCAGCACTGGGCTCATCGGTCATGGGTCGCACCCTCGAACTGTTCGAGAGCTACCTCGCCCGCCGGACCACCGAACCGCCGGAGTGGCTGGACGCGGTCGAGGCGAGCTACGGCCAGATGTGGCTCACGCCCGACGAGGCGAAAGAGATCGGCCGGCAGTTCCTCGAGACCGCGCAGAAGTACCGCGGTCGCAAGGACGCCGCCACCCGGCCGGCCTCGGCCCGGCGGATGCGCTTGGCGGTCATGCTCTTCCCGAGCGACACGCCGGACGGGGCTTCCGGCGACACGTAAGGTCAGTCGGCGTGACAGATCCGTACCCGCTCAAGCTGCCCGCCGACAACTGGCACGACTGGCTCGCCGGCCGGGTCGACGCCCTGCTCGTCGAGGCGCGGGCGCGGCTGGACACGCTGAAGGACGGCGCCGACCGCGGCGCCGAGGACGTGCTCGAACTGTGGAACGACGCGGACATCGCCTTGCACAACGCCGACGCCGTCGCCGGTCTGCTCAGTGAGGTACACCCGGACGACCGTGTCCGCACCCTCGCCGAGCAGCGCGTGCAGGACGTCGACCGGTTGCGTACCGACCGCAGTCTGGACAAGGCCCTGTTCGACATCCTGGCCGGCACCGACCCGGCGGGGCTGGATGAGCAGGCGACCCGGTTCCGGGAGCGCGTGCTGCGGGACTTCCGGCGCAGCGGGGTCGACCGGCCGGACGGGACGCGGGCCAGACTGCGGGAGATCTCCGAGCGGCTGACGGTGCTCGATCAGGACTTCGCGCGGATCATCCGGGACGACGTGCGATCGATCCGGGTCGAACCGGATCGGCTGGCCGGACTGCCCGAGGACTACATCGCCGCGCATCCGCCGGGCCCGGACGGGCTCGTCACGATCACGACCGACTATCCGGACCTGCTGCCGTTCCGCGCCTTCGCCCGCGACGCGGCGGCGCGCACGGAACTCATCGTCGCGTTCAACAGCCGGGGCTGGCCGGGCAACGACGCGGTGCTGCACGAGACGCTGGCGCTGCGCGACGAGAAGGCGCGTCTGCTGGGCTACCGCGGCTGGCCCGACTACGCCGCCGACGTCAAGATGATCGGCACCGGGCAGGCCATCGCCGAGTTCATCGAGCGCATCTCGGACGCCGCCGGCCCGGCCGGCGAACGGGATCTGTCGCTGCTCCGCG
>JAVHVB010000353.1:0-4833 GCA_032160775.1 Pseudonocardiales bacterium
ACCGTCGCCGCCGCAACCGCGCTCGACTCGGCTCCGCCACCGGCGGAGCTGCCGCCACACCCCGCCAGCAGCATCGCCGCGGCGCCGAGACAGGCCGCCGCGGTGCCGCCGCGTGCCACCCCTACGAGCACAGCTTGTTCGGCGCGTCCCCGTAGAGGGCGCACACGGCGTCGATCAACCCGGGCACGCCGAGCAGGTTCGGCTCCGGGATCCCCAGGATCCCGTTCGCCGGCGGCTTGGCCGGCGTCGTGAACCACGGGCAGAGCGTCGGGTCGTACTCGGCCACCGTCGTGGACGCGAAGCACACCAGCAGTTCGGCCTCATTCGTGCTGCCGACGCCGATGCTCGGAAGCAGCACACAGTTCGGCAGGAGCGGCGGCGACGTGGTCACCCGCTTGAACGGCGCGGCGTGGTTGTTGGTCCAGCAGTTGCCCGTGTTGGTCGGGAAGCTGTCCCACCAGAAGTCGACGCCGTTGCGGGAGCGGGTGCCGTTGGGGGCGATACCCATCGTGTTGCCGTAGATCTTGTTGCGGTACGAGGTGGAGAACTTGAGCGGGTTACAACCATCCACCGGCGGGTTCGACGCGAGCGGACCCGGCCCGCAGACGGTCGCGTCCGGAACGGCGAACAGCATCATGCCGCGCCGCCAGTTGTTCCAGAAGCGGTTGTACCGGACGACGTTGTCGTTGCCGCCGGCGATCCACATGCCGGTACCGACCGGCAGCGGCTGCTTCGGCGCGATCTGCGACCCAGGCAGGTACGGGTTGAAGTTGTTGTCGAAGAAGTTGTTGTACTCGACCAGGTCGCCCTGCTGCGGGAATCCCGGGTGGCCGGCCGCGGTGAACACGTCGGTGGTGAAGCCGAGCGCGTTGTCGTAGAAGTTGTTGTGGTCGACGTGCGTCGCGTTGCCGTCGGTCCCGGAGTACCCCGCGAGGTTGTGGTGGGAGTCGCAGAACCGGATCTCCTGGCTGTACCGCGACGTCGGGTAGAAGTGCACGTCGCGGCCGGCACCGGTCTTCGCGCCGGCGCCCGGGTACAGACCGGAGTCGCCGCTGCCGGCGGCCTCGCAGTTCTGCATCAGCCCGTGGTCGCCGACGAAGGTGAGAACGCCGTAGTCCTTGTTCCAGAACGCCTTGAACTGCTCGAGCAGGTAGCCGTCAGTCTCGATGACGTAGATCCCGTGCTCCCGCGCGTGCCTGACGGTGACGTTGCGCAGCACGAAGCCGTCGGCGCGGTCGGCGCGGATGCCGACGTCCTTGACCGAGTCGAGTGGCGGGCCGTTGCCGGAGAACGGGTTGCCGGCGTCGATGATCACGTCGTCCGCGCTGACCCCGGATCCCTCGATCTGCAGGTTGCACCGGATGCACGCACCGGCGTTCGGGATGCCGTGCCGGTCGACAAGCGGCGGGTGGGGGTCCTGACCGGATCCGAGCGCGCGGCCGATGACGGCGATCAGGTTCTGGTCGTTCGGGCAGTGCACCTGGTAGTCGTAGGTCACCGCGCCGCTGATGTCGCCGCCGGTGTTGCCGGTGATCTTGTACTGCGCGCACGCCGGGTCGTTGGTCAGCTGCGCCCGAGCGGTCGGCTCGGTGTACAGGCCCGGCATGATCACGACGCGGTCGTTGTTGCCGGAGTCCGTGACGGCCGGCTGGATCTGGTGGTACTGGCACATGCCGAGCAGCGTCTGGTTGATGGCCAGCAGCTGGTTGGCCTGCGTCTGGGTCAGCGTGCGGTGGTCGGCCGGCCGGATGTCGTAGCCGTGCGCGAGCGCGTGGGTGATCGAGTCCTGCAGGCGGGTCATCGAATCCGGTTGGCAGACCACTCGGGTCGTCGAGTTGGCGCTCGCGACGACCGCCGACGCGAGCGTGCGTGCGTGCGGGACCACGCCGCCGGCGCACGGGGTGATCGAGCAGTCCGGTCCGGGCAGCGGCCAGTAGGACGGACGCTCGATGTGGGCGCTCGCGATCGTCGGCACGATGAGCAGCCCAGCGACGATCGCCCCCGCCCCGGCCAGTCGCAGAAGATGACGTGTCCGGGTGATGCGCATGAACAATCCTCCACGAAGTCAGCCGCGTCGATCCCCCGCACGGATTGAAACACGTTCCACCGGGCCCTGCCACTTGTACGGGCGGGCGGTCGGATCCGCGCTTGCTAGCCTGCCGTGTGCCTGATTCGGTCGCCGTCGTGCTGGCTGCAGGCGAGTCCCGCCGCTTCTGGCCGCTGTCGGCCAAGGCGCACAAATCCCTGTTCCACCTCGAGGGGATGTCACTGCTCGAACGCACCCTGCGCTCACTCGCCGAAGCGGGCGTGGGGCGGTTCGTGGTGGTGCAGTCCCCGCCGTCCGCGGCAGCGGTGCGCCCCAGCGACGTGCTGCCGGGCACGATCGGGCCGATCGCCTTCGTCGAGCAGCCCGAACCGGCCGGCCAGGCCGACGCCGTGCTGCGCTGCGCCGACCTGCTGCCGGCGGACTTCCTGCTCGTCCAGCCGGAGAGCATCAACGCCGGCATGATGGCCGCCGAGTTCGCGGCCGCGCCGGACGACGGCCAGGTCGTCACCGTCGCCGTCACGCCGCGCGCCGACTGGCAGCTGTACGCGGTGGTGGAGCACGACGGGCCGGTGTTGACGGCGATCGTCGAGAAGCCGGCGACTGCCCCGGAGCCGGCCCCGCTGTGCAACATGGGCGTGTACCACCTGCGCAGCGGCTTCCTCGACTACCTGCGCGCTGCGCCGCCCGACCCCTACGCGATGATCACCGCCGTCGGACGTGCCGCAGCGGACGGCCGGGCGCGGATCACGCGGAGCGCGGCGGACTTCCTACCGCTGAAGTACCCAGGTCACCTGTGGGGCCACGTCCGCTCACTGCACGCCGGCGAGATCCCCGGCGACGCGCGGCGCGGCCGGGTCATCGGGAGCGAGACCGCCGTCCTCGGCCCGCGCTGCCGGCTGGACAACGCGATCCTGGGCGCCGGCGCCATCGTCGGCGCCGACTGCCGGACCGCGCCCGTCGAGCACTGGGACGACCTCGATGCGGTGGTCGTCGGCCCCGGCGCGAGCATCGGCTCACGGGTGACGCTCGGCCGCGGCGTCCGGCTCGGCGCGGACAGCGTCGTGCGCGACGGTGCCACCGTGGATGCCGATGTCCCGGACGGCGCCGTCGTCGGCTGAGGTTTCGGCCGCGGAACACGGAACTGCCCGGGATCGTCGTCGATCCCGGGCAGTGCCGTCAGGAGCTTCAGTCGTCGTCGCAGTCGTCAGCGGTCGCGTCGGCGGAGCAGTCGATCACTGTGTCGTCGTCATCGGACTGGACGTCGTCGCCGCCGTCGTCCTCGATGTCGTCGGCTCCGTCGCCGCCATCCTCGGTGTCCTCACCCTGATCACCGTTGAGTTC
The DNA here is from genome assembly GCA_032160775.1 of Pseudonocardiales bacterium. Classification (GTDB taxonomy): domain Bacteria; phylum Actinomycetota; class Actinomycetes; order Mycobacteriales; family Jatrophihabitantaceae; genus Jatrophihabitans. Next base: position 3,389 of record JAVHVB010000353.1, read on the forward strand.
GTCGTCGCCCTGATCGCCGTTGAGTTCGTCGTCGCCCGTACCCCCGTTGAGTACGTCGTCGCCGCCGTTGCCGTTGAGCTCGTCATCGCCGTTGTCGCCGTCGATGACGTCGTTGCCGCCCAGCCCGCGAATCACGTCGGCGCCGCGACCGCCGGTGATGACGTCGTGACCCGCCGAACCGCACACCAGGTCGTTTCCGCCGCGCGCGTTGAACACATGGCCCGCGGCCTTGATCAGCACGATGTCCCGGTGCGCAGTGCCGTTCGTCACGTGTGGTGACTGCGCGCTGACGACCCGGGTGACCGCGTGCCCGGCGCAGGTGGCCGGCGCGTGTCGCACTGCGGCAGCTGCGTGTAGCGGGTTGTACGCGAAGAAACCGATCGGGACGGCGATCAGCGCCGCGACGAGCTTGGGCTTCATGACTTCCTCCGGCGAAGAGTTCGTGGGCGCCGGCCGCTCAGCCGACTCGATTCATGTATGGCCAGGAGTAATCCCGACGTTACAGAATCTTCACAACCGGTCCGAATTGGTCGATCGTCCTACCCGAGGCGCGGCGGCGCTGTAACGCGCACAGGAGAGGCGGCAATACACAGTGGTGACGGGCGCGAGCGACGACTTGCACGGACTCGTCGTCAGGGCGCAGGCCGGCGAACCGGCCGCGATGGACGAACTCCTGCGTCGCGTTCGTCCGCACGTCTTTCGCTACGTCTTGGCCCGCTTGGTCGACCGGTCGTCCGCCGAGGACGTCACGCAGGAGGTGGCGGTGACCGTCATATCCGCGCTGCCCCGATACCAGGACCTGGGCCGACCGGTTCTGGCCTGGGTGTTCGGCATCGCGATGCGCAAGGTCAGCGAGGCACACCGGTCGCTCGGCCGCCGGCCGGAGTGGCCCGCGGACGAGCTCCCGGATCGGTCGACCGACGATGTGACCGGCCCGGAGGCGCTCGTGCTTCAGTCGGATACTGCCCGCCGGGTCAGCGAGCTGCTCGCCACGCTGCCGCATCCGCAAGGCGAGATCGTCCGGCTTCGGGTGGCAGCCGGACTCACCGCCGAGGAGACAGCGGCGGTGCTCGGTATGACCGCCGGAGCGGTACGGGTCGCCCAGCACCGGGCGTTGACGCGGCTGCGGACGATCGCGGTCAGCGAGGTGTCGCGATGACCGGCCAGCCGTTCGAGTCGGCCGCAGTGATCGCGGACGAGCTGCTGATCGCGATGCTCGGTGCCGGCGATGCAGCAGAGGACGACGAACTGGGCGCGCTGCTGGGTGTCTGGCGAGCGGAGTTGGCTGCGGCGTTCGTTCCCGAACCGCGGGTCGTCGCGCCGATTGTCCGGCGTCGCGTGTCGCGCGGTTTCGTCACCGGAGCCGTTTCGGCGCTCCTGGTGGCCGGCGGCGGTGTCGCGGCGGCTGCGGCCGGCGGCCCACACGGCGCGCTGGGTGAGCTGCA
>JAVHVB010000354.1:0-2692 GCA_032160775.1 Pseudonocardiales bacterium
CTGCAGAGCTTCGCCGAGGAGCAGGCCGCGCTGCGGCGGGTGGCCACGCTGGTCGCGACCGGGGCAGCGCCGGCGGAGGTGTTCACCGCGGTCGCCGCCGAGATCGGGCGGCTGCTCGCGGTGGACTTCACGGTCCTGGTCCGCTGCGACCCGGACGAGGCGATCACGGTCGCCGGCACGTGGACCAGCACCGGCGCCGCCCCGCCGAGTCCGGTCGGCAGCCGGTTCGAGCTCGGCGGCCGGAACGTGACCTCGGAGGTGCTCCGGACAGGTCGACCTGCGCGCATGGATGCCTATGCGGGGGTCTCGGGCGCGATCGGGAACACCGGCAAGGAGTGGGGGTTCCGTTCGTCAGTGGGTGCGCCGATCAGCGTCGACGGGCGGCCGTGGGGTCTCATCATCGTGGCCTACACGCGAGATGAGCCGCTGCCGGCGGGTACCGAGACGCGGCTGGCCGCCTTCACCGAACTGGTCGCGACCGCGATCGCCAACGCGCAGGCGCGCCTGGAACTGCGCGGCTACGCCGAGGAGCAGGCCACGCTGCGCCGGGTGGCGACCCTGGTCGCGACCGGGGCGGCATCGGAGGAAGTGTTCACCGCGGTCGCCGTCGAGGTCGGGCGGCTGCCGGGCTGCGACATCACCTTCCTCAACCGATACGACACGGACGGCGCGATCACTGCCGTCGGCGCGTGGAGCAGAACCGGCGCCCTGCCCATCCCGGTCGGCACCCCGGTGCAGCTCGGTGGACGGAACGTGCCATCGCTGGTGTTCCGGACGCGCCGGCCGGCGCGGATCGACGACTACGCCGACGCCGCCGGCCCACTCGCCGACGTCGCGGACGCGTGGGGTATCCGCTCGGTCGTCGGCGTGCCGATCAGCGTCCAGGGCCAGCTGTGGGGCGTCATGAGCGTGGTGTCCCGCGAGCAGCCGCTGCCGGCCGACACCGAGGCGCGGCTGGCCGGCTTCACCGAACTGGTCGCGACCGCGATCGCCAATGCGCAAGCGCGGGTCGAGCTGGGCGGCTACGCCGAGGAGCAGGCCGCGCTGCGCCGGGTGGCGACCCTGGTCGCCCAAGCGGCGACACCGGAAGAGGTGTTCATCGCGGTCACCGCCGAGGTCGGGCGGGTGCTGGCCGCCGACGTCACCGGCATGATCCGGTACGACACCGACGGCATGGAATCGATCGTCGGCGCGTGGACCGGCAGCGGCGGCTCACCCATCCCCGCCGGCACCCGGGCGCGGCTCGGCGGGAGGAACGTGACCACGCTGGTCTTCCAGACGGGCCGGCCCGCGCGGATTGACGACGTCTCCGAAGCCTATGGCGAGCCGGCCGCCCTTGCCCGCGAACGAGGCATCCGCTCGGCCGTCGGGGTGCCGATCAGCGTCGACGGCCGGCTGTGGGGGGTCATGATGGTGGCGTCCGCTTCGGAGCAGCCGCAGCCGGCGGACACCGAGGCGCGGCTGGCCGGCTTCACCGAACTGGTCGCCACCGCGATCGCCAACGCCGAGTCCCGAGCCGCGCTGACCGCGTCGCGGGCGCGAATCGTGGCCGCCGCCGACACCACCCGCCGCCGCATTGAACGGGACCTGCACGACGGTGCGCAGCAGCGGCTGGTCTCCCTCGCCCTGCGGCTGCGCGGCGCGGAGCAGGCGTCATTGCCGCCCGAGGCCGGCGAGCTGGCAGCCCAGATGCATCTGGTGGCCGACGAGGTGACCGGGGCGCTGGAGGAGCTGCGCGAGATCGCCCGCGGCATCCACCCGGCGGTCCTCGCCGACGGCGGCCTGCGCCCGGCGCTGAAGACCCTCGCCCGCCGCTCCGCCGTCCCGGTCCGCCTGGATGCCCGGATCGACGGGCGGCTGCCCGAGCAGATCGAGCTCGCCGTCTACTACGTGGTCTGCGAGGCGCTCACCAACACGGCCAAGCACGCCCACGCCTCCGTCATCGACGTCCAGGTGGAGACGGGCGAGGGCGCCCTGCACGTCCGGGTCCGCGACGACGGGCGCGGCGGCGCTGACGTCACCCGCGGCTCCGGCCTCATCGGCCTGAAGGACCGGGTCGAGGCACTCGGCGGGCGAATCTTGCTACGCAGCCCACCCGGTGCGGGCACCGCCGTGGAGATCTCACTACCCCTCACCGATCCCAGCCGGCCGGAGCTCCCCAGCAGTCACCAGCCAACCGCGTGACATGCGACTCGACTCCTACTACCTCAAGATATTCATTCTTGTTGACTCCTGCTCGCGAATTACCCGTACCTTAGTATCGAGCATGACATGATTCTGCAGACCTCGAACGCGTCGAACTCGGGCTCCCTTCAGCGGCTGTCACTACAGCGGTCATGACGATCGTTTGCTACAGCTTCTGAGCTCCGGTATTGCCGGATCGGCGCCCGGACGTCGGTAAATGGGGGGCACGACACTCCACCGCTTGGGGCCGGGTCCCGCTGCCGGTTCCCACGCAAACGGCCGCCGCGCTGGGCGCCCGCCCAAACATTGTCTCGCCCGAGCGCGAGACCTGAACCAGTGGGCGACGCGGACGGCCACACTGGCGTTCCGCCGTTCCACTGGACTTTCGTTCGTGGCGTCCCGGATCGGTTGCGCTGCCTGAGCCCCGCGGAGTAGCCAGGTTGGCGATGACGCACTCCGAGAAGAACCGTGAACTGCAGCACGGCCTCGGCCTCTCGGCCGACGAGGT
>JAVHVB010000355.1:0-13983 GCA_032160775.1 Pseudonocardiales bacterium
CGGACCGGCGCTGATGACGCCGGAGCGCCGGGCCGCGCTCTCCGGCGGCGAGGCCGGCGGGGAGCCGTACCGCGAGGTCGTCCGGCAGATGGGCAAGGACGGCTGGCTCGGCGTCGGCTGGCCCAAGGAGTACGGCGGGCAGGGGCGCACGCCGCTCGAGCAGCTCATCTTCTACGACGAGGCCAACCGGGCCAGCGCGCCGATCCCGCTGGTCACGCTGAACACCGTCGGCCCCACGTTGATGCGGTTCGGGTCGGAGGAGCAGAAGGAGCACTTCCTACCGCGCATCCTCGCCGGCGAGCTGCACTTCGCGATCGGCTACAGCGAGCCGGGCGCCGGCACCGACCTCGCCTCGCTGCGCACCCGGGCGGTCGCCGACGGCGACGACTACGTCATCAACGGGCAGAAGATGTGGACCAGCCTTATCCAGTACGCCGACTACGTCTGGCTGGCCTGCCGAACCGACCCCGAGGCACCGAAGCACAAGGGCCTCACGATGTTCATCGTCCCGACCGACGCGGCCGGGTTCTCCTGGACGCCGGTCCGCACCATGTCCGGGGTCACGACGAGCGCGACCTACTACTCGGACGTCCGGGTGCCGGCCTCCTCGATCGTCGGCGAGCTCAACCGCGGCTGGCCGCTGATCACCAACCAGCTCAACCACGAACGGGTCGCGCTGACCTCGGCGGCGCCGATCATGACGGCACTCGCCGAGGTACGCGAGTGGGCGCAGAACACCAAGCTCGCCGACGGACGGCGGGTGATCGACCAGGAGTGGGTGCAGATCCACCTCGCCCGGGTGCACGCGAAGGTGCAGTTCCTCCGGCTGAAGAACTGGCAGGTGGCGTCGGCGAGCTCCGTCGGCCCCGCGGATGCGTCGGCGACGAAGGTGTTCGGCACCGAGTTCGCCACCGAGGCCTACCGGCTGCTCATGGAGGTGCTCGGCGCCAACGCGGTCGTGCGCCCGGGCTCACCGGCCGCCGTCCTCTCCGGCCGGGTGGAGCGCATGCACCGGTCCTCGCTCATCCTGACCTTCGGCGGCGGCACGAACGAGGTGCAGCGCGACATCATCGCCATGGTCGGGCTGAAACTCCCGGCGAGCGGACGGTAGGCGCGCCATGGACTTCGAACTGTCCGAATCGCAGCTGGAACTGGCCGCCCTGGCCCGGCAGATCCTGGACGACCAGGTCACGCCGGAGCGGCTGCGCGCCGCCGAGGACCAACACCTGCTGTTCGACCGGGCGTTGTGGCAGGCACTCGCCAAGGCCGGCGTGGTGTCCGCGGCGTTGCCGGCATCGATCGGCGGCGGCGGTCTCGACTTCCTCGAGCAGTGCAGCGTGCTGATCGAGCTCGGCCGGTCGACCGCACCCGTCCCCTACCTCACCTCGGTGCTCTCGGCCGCCGCGCTCGGCTTCTTCGGCACGGACGACCAGCGCACTCGCTGGGCGGCTCCGGCGGCGGCCGGCGAGCTGGTGCTCACCGCGGCGCTCGCCGAGGAACTGCTCGACGACGCCGAGGCTCCGCAGACCCGGGCCGAGCGGGCCGGCGACGGCTGGCGGCTCGCCGGCAGCAAGGCCGTCGTCCCGTACGGCTCGGTCGCCGACGCGTTCCTGGTGCCGGCCGCTACCGACGACGGACCCGCGCTGTTCGTAGTACTGCCGGACGACGCGGGCGTCAGCCTCGAGGAGCAGCGCCTCGTCGACGGCGACACCGCGGTCACGCTCGACCTGTCCTCGGTCGAAGTGCCCGCGGACCGGCTCGTTCCGGGCGCGGACGTCGTCCACTGGCTGGTCGCCCGGGCGACGGTCGCGCTGGCCGCCTACCAGACCGGCGTGCTCGAACGGGCGCTCGAACTGAGCGCCGAGTACGCCCGCGAGCGGGAACAGTTCGGCCGGCCGATCGGCTCGTTCCAGGCGGTCGCGCAGCGGCTGGCCGACGCCTACATCGACGTGGAAGCCGTCCGGCTCACCATGTGGGAGGCGGCGTGGCGGATCCACAACGCGCTGTCCGGCGGCAGCTACATCGCGACGGCGAAGTTCTGGGCGGCCGACGCCGGGCACCGGGTGGCGCACACCGCGGTGCACGTGCACGGCGGCACCGGCATCGACATGGACGCCGCTACGCACCGGTACTTCACCGCCGCGAAGCGCACCGAGTTCGCGCTCGGCGGGGCCACTGCGCACCTGCGCCGGCTCGGCGCAGAACTGGCCGCGACTCCCGTCTAGCCTTGCTCGGCAGACTGACGGGAGAGCAGATGACCAGCAATCGGGTGCACGCGTTCACCGACGACGCACTGGGCGACCACGACGCGACCGCGCTCGCCGAACTCGTTGCGGACAAGCAGGTCAGCGCGACCGAGCTGGCGCAGGCGGCCATCACCCGAGCGGACAAGGTCGCCGAGCTCAACGGCATCCAGCTCGCCGACTTCGAGCGCGCGTTGCGGGCCGCCGCACGCCCGAAGCGTGGCCCGTTCTCTGGCGTCCCGACGTTCATCAAGGACAACACCGACGTCGCCGGGCTGCCGTCCAATCAGGGCTCCGAGGCGTTCGTCGCCAAGCCGGCGAAACACACCGCGCCGATCGCCGCCCAGCTGTTCGGGCTCGGCTTCGTCAACCTCGGCAAGAGCACTCTGCCGGAGTTCGGGCTCAACGCCTCGACCGAGTACATGACCTTGCCGCCCACCCGGAACCCCTGGGATCCGGCGTATTCGTGCGGCGCGTCGTCGGGCGGCGCTGCCGCGTTGGTCGCCTCCGGCGTCGTCCCGATCGCGCACGCGAACGACGGCGGCGGTTCCATCCGCATTCCCGCAGCCTGCTGCGGGCTCGTCGGGCTCAAGCCGACCAGGGCCCGACACGCGACGAACCCGCACGACCGCGCCCTGCCCGTACAGATCATCTCCGAGGGTGTGGTCAGCCGCACCGTGCGCGACACGGCGCGGTTCTGGGCCGGAATCGAATGCCTCGCACCCGCGCGGGGTCTGCCGCCGATCGGCGATGTGACAGGTCCCGGGACCCGCCGCCTGCGCGTCGGCTTGCTTCCCGACTCGGTGAACGGCGCCGTCACCGACGACGAAACGCGGGCGGCTGTGCTCGCGACGGCAGACCTGCTGGAGAGCCTCGGGCACACGGTCGCGCCGATGGAGCTGTCGATCGGCGCGCGGTTCGAGGACGACTTCACGATGTACTGGGCACTTCTCGCCTTCGTGCTCGAGCGCTTCACCAAGCAGATCTACGGCGTGCCCGCCGACCGGACGAAGCTCGACGGCTTCACCCGCGGGCTCGCGCAACACTTCCGCAGCCACGTGCGCCGCACACCCGGTGCGGTGCGGCGGCTGCGGCAGGCGAAGGCGCAATACGCCGAGGCCTTCACGAAGACCGACGTCGTGCTCAGCCCGGTGCTCGTCCGCACGACGCCCGAGCTCGGCTATCTCTCGCCGACCGTCCCGTTCGAGGAGCTGCTGGACCGGTTGCGCAACTACGCCGCGTTCACCCCGCTCAACAACGTGACGGGCGCGCCGGCGATCTCCCTTCCGGCCGGCGCGACCTCGGCAGGACTGCCGATCGGCATCCAGCTCGCCGGCGCGTACGGCCATGAACGGGTGCTGCTCGAGCTTGCCTACGAACTCGAGGCAGCACGGCCGTGGCGGCGGATCCAGGACTGACCGGGCGACGCTAGCCGACCGCGGCTGTCGAGGCTGCCGCGCCGGCGGCTGCGTCGGTGTCCTCACGCCGGCGCAGCAGCACCGCGAACGCCGCGGCGACAAGCACGAGGTCTCGGTTCGGCAGCGTGCCGGCGATCTCCGCCGTCACGTCACTGCGCCCGCCGTGACCGGTACGCACCGTCAACTCGACGGCGCCCGGACTGGTCAACCGGGCCTCGTAGCCGCGCCACCGCGCCCTGATCCGCCAGTCGACGTCGGCAAGGCCGGGGACGTTCGGGTGCCGACGGGACAGGCAGAGCACCTCGGCGCCGTCCGCCCCGCGCACGGAGGAACCGCGATCGATGATCCCGGTGCGCCGCAACTCGTACCTCTGGCCGCCGACGAACGCCTCGGCGCGGTACCGCCAGCGCGCGAGTCGCAGCTCCGCCGGGCTCCGGCCGCCGATCACGTAGTGGCCGCTGCCGATCCGGTTCAGCGTGACGACCTCACGAGGTTCCATGAACCAAGCATGCGGCACGACGTCAATCGACGGTGACCCCGACGAGCAGCGGCCGGGGTACGAGCGCGCCCGGGCCGTCGAAGTGCCACCACTCGCCGGAGTAGACGGTGATCCCGCCGGCCGCCATGGCCCGGCGCAGCACCGCACGGTTGTGCTGCGCGCGGGTGCCCACCCCTTCGGTGGCGTACGCGTACGCGCGCGGCGTGAAATCGTCGAACTTCGTGCCCATGACGAGCCGGCAGTGGCGGTGGATGCGCCCGCCGCGGGGGCAAGCCACCGCAGTATCCGCCCACGCGAGCGTGACGTCGACCGACCGGGCCGCTTCGTGGCTGCGTGCGTACCGGGTCGGTTTGGCCACCCACGCGGGGTTGGGCGTGTGCCGGTACATCCGCACCTGGACGTGGTGCGGGCGGTAGCAGTCCCAGAACACCAGGACGAGCCCGCGGGCACGCAGTCGGGCTGCCGCGGTCCGCAGCCCGGGCGCCATCGAGCGGTGCACAAGGCACCGCGCGTCGCGGGGGTACAGCCGCTCGCCGACGAAGTTGTGCCGAGTCGCGTACCGCATGTCGACGATCGCGTCCGGCACGATCGACCGGATGTCACGCAGGTGCGCCGCCCGTTGCGCGTCGGTCAGCGGCGGCACGGACACCCGCGCCTGAGCCCTCGCAGTCGAACTCGTCGCCGTCGCTCCCGGCTCGCCGCAGGACACCGCGGCCAGAATGGCGCAGCTCACCGCCACGAGGCCGCGCTTCCCCACCATGTGCGCGAGGCTAGTCGCCCGATGTCCCGCGGCTGCTCAGGTCACCCACCGACGCCGCTGTCGACCGTCGGGGCGCAGGTGTACGGGTACGGCGTTTTGCGCACCCATCTGCCGTCGACGAGTTGGACGACCGAGGCGCAGCGGGTGGTGTGCTTCCCGCCGGGATCCTGCGGCGGAACCATGCCGTTGTTCGTGTAGTTGTGCACGCCGCGCATAGCGGTGAGCAGCGAGTCGCGGGTGAGCTTGCCGCCCAACTCGACGGCCAGTTGGGCGAACAGCGCGGCGGCGCACCACGCGTAGACGCCGAAGAACGTCGGCACGCCGCCGGAGGTCCGCTGCAGCCACTCGATGTAGGTGCGCAGCTCCGGGTTGCGGTTCGCCTCCTCGAACAGCGGCCCTGGCACGAAGGAGTACGTGCCGTCCACGGCGTCGCCGGCCGCGACATAACCGGCGTCGTAGGCAACCGGGTCGAGCACGAAGACGGGGTGATAGTCCTGTTGGTCCATCGCCTCTTTCAGCTTCTGCGCGTACTGGTAGGCGCCGGTGTACTCGACATAGGTGATCCCGTCGCTCTTCAGCTGGGTCGCATAGCCGTTGTAGTTCGGTACCGAAGTCACGTCGATCGCGATCTCGTCCTTGAACTGGTAGCCGAGGCTCGCGAGCGCGGTGGTGAAGCTCTTCTCCTGGACGATCGCGGCACCGGCGTTGAGATAGACGTAGCCGGCGCTCTTGTACGCATCGCCCAGCGATTTGAAGTAGAGGAACGGTGTCCGGACGATCTCCGGCACCGCGGTCGAGTACACGCCGTAGGACATCGACGAGTGGTAACGCGCCGGTTCGGTCGTCAGCGTGCGCAGGTCCGGGATGCGGCAGTCCTCGGTCGCGCTGACGCCGCCCGCGTCGAACGCGCTGAGCGAGCCGACCATCGCGAACGCCGCCCCGCACGCCGTGGTGTCCGCTTGGAGGTCTCCGCTCTCGGACGTGCCACTGTCCAGGCTCAGCAGCTTCAGCGTCCGGCCGCAGATGTTCGAGGTCGAGTTGAAATAGGCGGCGTAGGCCGTCACCGCCGCCTGCGCCGACTTGAACAGCCCGGGAACCGGGCCGCTCAGGTCGGCGACGTTCGCGATGGTGATCGCCGAGTCGGAGATGCCGGTCGTGTTCCGGAAGCCGGCGCAACTTCCGGCCCGGACGCCGCCGGTCGCTCCGGTGCCGCCGCCGCCGTTCCCACTGCCGTCGCCACCCACGCCGCCGCCGTTCCCACTGCCGCCGCCACCCCCGCCGCCGCCGTTCGCAACGCCGGTGCCACCGCCGCCTGCGCCCTCGCCGGTACCGCCACCGGCCAAGCTGCCGCCACCGTCCGGCGCGGAGCTGCCCACCGGGACGGGCACGCCGTTGGAGTCGGTTCCGGCCACCGGCGAACCGCTCGCGCCGGCCGGGACGCCGACCCCCGCGGCGCCGACGAAGTCATTCGGCGGCACCTGCGAGCCGCAGCCGGCCAGCAGCGCAGCGCTCACCGCGAGTATCGCGGCGGCGCGCTGCCTCGACTGCACCTCGGTCGCCTCCCGATCAGTGATCGACGCGCGGCACCGGCCACAGCGGCACGGGCAACGAGTCGGTCGAGTCATAGTGGCCTGGCAGGTTGCCGGCCGCGACCGTGCGCAGCCGCTGGTCGAGCTCCGGCGTGGTGGTGCCGTCCTGGAGGATCTTGACGACGGCCGAGCCCGCCATCATCACGTCAAAGACATCGCGCTGCCACGCCCACCGCCGGTCCCCGGCGTACTGGAACCAGCTGCAGCCCAGCCCGTTGACCTCGTACGGGACTCCCGCGGGGTCGGTGAACGCCGCCGAGCGCTGCCGCCAGAAGCCGACCACCATGCCGGACCGCTCGTCGATCACCGCGCTCTGGTACGGGTAGATCCAGCCCTGGAAGCCGAGCATCTCGGTGCCCAGCGCGTAGTCGCGGATCTCGTCGCGGCCGTTCGCCATGAAGTGGTCGGTGGGCGAATACGACCAGCCGTAGGTGGCCTCGGGCGTGTAGAACTCGGCGAGCACCGACCAGTCGCCGGTTGCCTGCGCCTTCCGGTTGCCGTCCAGCCAGCTCTGCCAGAACTCGTCCAGCTCGGCGCGGTCGAATCCGCTCAACAGTCAGTCCTCCTCGATGGACAGCGCAACGGTCGGGCAGAAGCGGACTGCGTTCTCAACGTTCGAGCGGTGCGACTCGTCCGGCGTCGCGTCGAGCAGCGACACCTGGTCGGCACCGCGGGAGATTCCGAAGACGTCCGGATCCTCGAGGACGCACATCGCGTGCCCCTGGCACAGATCCCGGTCGACGACGACCTTCACGGCCGCACCCGCCTCCGGTAGCGCACCACGCACGGCTGCTGGAGCTGGATCACCATCTTGGAGACGTCGTCGCGGTAGCTCTCGGACGGCTGCGCCATCTCGAACTCGTAGTCGCGCAGGATGACCGAGAAGATCGCCTTGAGCTGCATCATCGCGAATGCCGAGCCGACGCAGCGATGCCTACCGGCGCCGAACGGGATCCACGTCCAGCGGTTGACGAGGTCCTCCTGGCGTGGCTCGCGGTAGCGGCTCGGGTCGAAGCGCTCCGGCTCCGGGAAGTCGTCAGGAATCCGGTTCGACACGGCCGGCGACGCGGCGACCATCGTCCCGGCCGGAATGACGTGCCCGGCGATGTCGATGTCCTGTTTGGCGACCCGCATCAGCAGCACCAGTGGCGGGTGCAGGCGCAGCGCCTCCTTCAACGCCGACTCCAGGACGGGGATCTCGCGCAGGGCCTGGAAGGACACCGCGCTGCCGTCCTGGTAGAGCTCGTCGAGCTCGGCCACGACCGCGGCCAGCACATCCGGGTGGCGCAGCAATTCGATCAGCGTCCACGCGGCGGTGCCGGAGCTGGTGTGGTGCCCGGCGAACATCATCGAGATGAACATCCCGGTGATCTCGTCGGCGGTGAACCGCGGCTCGCCGGTGTCGGTCTTCAGCACCATCAGCACGTCGAGCATGTCCCAGTCGCCGTCCTGCGGCGGTCCTTGGGCGGCGCGGCCGGCCATGATCGCCTCGACGAGTTCGACGAGGGCGAGCCGGGCTGCGTCCCGGCGCCGGAAACTCTCGATGGGCAGGTACGGGTCGACGTAGGCGAGCGCGTCGGTACCGCGCTCCAGCTCGTGGTAGAGCTCGGCGAACCGCCGGTCGAGCTTGTCCCGGAAGCGCGGTCCGATCAGGCAGGACGAGGTTGTGTAGATCGTCAGCTCGGCGAACCAGTCGAGCAGGTCGATCTCGCCGGCATCGCCCCAGTCGGCGACCATCGACTCGATCTCGCGCTCGATCGTGCTGGCGTGACCTTTCATCTGGTCGCCGCGCAGGGCCTGGTTGCGCAGCATCTCCTTGCGCCGTTCCGGAGGGGCGTCGAAGACCACGCCCTTACCGAAGATCGGCGTCATGAACGGGTACGCCTCGGCCTGGTCGAGCACGTCGTCCCCGGCCCGGAAGTACACCTCGTTCGGCTCGGCACCGGTGACCAGCACGACGTCCCGCTCGGCCAGCCGGAACCGCCCGAGGTCACCGCACTCGGCTCGCACCCGGTGCAGGAGCCCGACCGGATCGGTGCGCAGTTCCTCGAGGTTGCCGTTGGGGTCGGGTTCGCCGCGGTCGGACACCCGCGGGATGAGGTCCAGGCGGGTCGTCATGGGGCGTCCTCGATCGGTGCTTCCGGGGTGACGTGCGAGAGCGCGATGTGTGTGCCGCGCGGTGCGGCGACCACGTGCGCGACGGTCTGGGCGACCGCGCTCGGGTGCAGCCAGCCGAAGTGCCGCAGGCTGCCGAACCGCTTGCCCGCCTCGACGACCTTGAGCGCGTCGGCCATCTCCCAGCCGATGCTGATCTCGGTCGCCGTCGGGCCCGGCCGCACGATGGAGGCGCGCACACCGGTTCCCTCGAGCTCCATCTGCAGGGTGCGCAGCAGTCCTTCGGCGGCCCATTTGCTCGACACGTAAGGACCGATCAGGGGGCGCGGCTGGTCCACCACGTCGGACGAGATCAACACGACGTCGCCGCGGCGGCGCTCGATCATCGCCGGCAGGAACGCGGCCAACAGCCGCTGTAGGCCGACGACATTGGTGTTGAGCACGGCGGCCAGCTGCTCGGGGCTCGTCCCGGCCACGCTGCCCGGCGCCATCAGCCCCGCGTTGGCGACGACGACGTCCACCTCGCCGAGCGTGTCGAGCACTGCCTTGCCGAACGCGGCGACGGACTCGCTGTCGCTCACGTCGAGTTCGAACGCCTGCGCCTCGCCGCCGGCGTCGCGAATGCCGGCCGCCACCTGCTCGCAGCGCTCGACCCGCCGCGCGCCGAGCGCGACCGGGTGCTTTCCGGCCGCGAGCGCCCGGGCGATCTCCGCGCCGATCCCCGCCGAGGCGCCGGCGACGACGGCCGGGCGGCGCGCGGGATGCGGGGGCACCCGGCGGGGGCTCCGCGGTGGGGAGAGATCCGGCACGCCCACTCGCTCTCTGGAAGGCGATCAGAAACCTGTACAGGTGTCCAGACACTAGAATGTATGCTTGTCCAGTGTCAACGGGTGAGGCCTCCGGGTACGCCGCGCTGACCCGCGCGCAGCTCGCCGTGCTCGTTCCGGAACTGCTGCTCGCCGGTCACCTCATCGACCGCGCCGGGCTGCCGCACGTGCTGGTCGCGCTCGGCCCGGACGGCATGCGCGATGTGGCCATCGAGGAGTGGCGCGGCGCCAGCCCGGTCTACACCAGGCGCATGCAGCAGGCGCTCGGGTTTCCCGGCGACGACGTGGTCACGATCTTCAAGGGCCTGCAGCTCGACATCGGCGCGCCGCCCCAGTTCATGGACTTCCGGTACAGCGTGGAGGACGAGCGGCACGGTTCGTTCCAGCTCGCGCACTGCGGCGCGCTGATGGACGTGGAACCGATGGGCGAGGACTACGTCCGCCGGATGTGTCACGACATCGAGGACCCCACCTTCGACGCCACCGCCGTCGCGACGAACGCGAAGGCGGTCATGCGGCCGATCCACCGCCCGCCGCGCTCCCCCGCCGACCGGCACCCGCACTGCGCGTGGACCGTGACCATCGACGACGCCAACGACGCCCCGCCCTACCCGGCCGAGGCGCGGGTCATCGGCGCGACCGCCGCCGCAAGCTTCGCGGGGGTAAGCGCGATCGACCCCGCCGACGAGGGCCGCGCCGACTACGCCGGCCCGCTGTTCGCGGACGTCCCGTTCTCCGAGTTCAGCCACTCGGCACTGGTGCGGCTCGCCGAGGAGGTGGCCCTGCAGGGCCACCTGCTGACGCTGTCGTACAAGCTCGCCGCCGCCACCCGCGGCCTGGATACGGACGACCTGCTGCGCAAGCAGTTCACCGGTGCCGCCGGCGTCGTGGCCGGCCGGCTGCGGGCCGCGCTCGAGCTGCCCGCTTCGCTGGGTGGGGCGGCGCAGCTGCTCGGCGTGCACCCGGCGCTGAATCCGCCGGGATACGTCCTGGCCGAAGTCGACACATCCGACGGGCTCGCGATCCGGTTCGACCGGCACTCGCCGGCGGTGGCCGACGGCGGCTGGCTGGGGGTGCTCTCCGCGGAGCACGTCGAGCCGCTCGACGCGATCCTGCACGCGATCGACCCCACCCTGCGCGCCGAGGTCGTCGTGGACAGCGCCGACGAGCTGACCGTCCGCGTGCAGCCCGGCGCGGCCGCGGACGAGCGCCCGGAGGTTGCGGTGACCCGGTTCAGCACCGGCGCGGCGTTCGTCCTGGCCGAGCGGCGCACCGTCCTGCCGGTGCTCAACACCTGAAGCCATGACGGTGCCTGCGGAGCTCGATGATCAACAGGGAGAAATCAGCGCTGGGACGCCGATTTTTCCCTGTTGATGATGGCCGAGAGGGTTCACGTGCGTGCGGCTACGGGACAGACCTCGTTGCCAGGACGGCGTCGGCGCGTGCACGGAGATGGGTCTCTGCGTCATCGCACAGCGATCGCAGAACCGAACCAGCCGGCTTGACCTCGGTGATGAACGCGGCCGACTGGCCGTACATCACCTCACGCGTTCCGAGATCGTTCGGTGCGGACGCCCGGCTGACGGCCATCCCCTCAGCCACCTCGTCCTTGCGCGCCAGGAGTTCGTCCTCGCGGCCGGACCAGTCGTCGGTGAATCGGTTGCGGCGCACTCGCTCGGTAATGTCGGTCGGCCACGGATATGGGGAAATGATGTCGTAGGCGCGGGTGAGAACGGTGTCGGAGCCGTCGCTGTCCACGATGAGGTGCTTGTAGGCGTCATCGACCTCGACTGCCTCGGGCGTCGCCAGGAAGGCGGTGCCGAGCCAGGCGCCATCGGCCCCGGCAGCCAACGCGGCGGCAAGAGTGCGGCCGTCGCCGATCCCGCCAGCCGCCAGGACCGGCACCGAGGGGTGCCGGGCAACCACGTCCGCGAGCAGGGGAAGCGTGGCCATCGTCCCCGTGTGCCCGCCCGCTTCCGTGCCTTGGGCGGCCAGCACGTCCGCTCCCGCCGCCACCGCGCGATCTGCTTGAGCGGAAGTCTGGACCTGGCAAATAACCGCTATGCCGGCTGCTTTGCACCGGCTGATCCACGCCTCCGGGTCCCCGAAGGACAACGCCATCGCTGCGGGCCGTGCTTCCACCGCGGCTCCAAACAGCGGCTCGATGAATGGCAGGAACGCCGTGATGAAGCCGATCGCGAACGGACGCTCAGTTGCCGCCCGGATGAGCGCGACCTGGGACCGAAGCGAGTCAGGATCGCGCGAGGGATGACTACCGGCGAAGGAGCCCAGACCGCCGGCGGCCGAGACGGCCGAGGCAAGAGTCGGACCGACGTGCATTGTCATCGGTGCCGACATGACGGGATACGACAAGCCGAACATCTCCGTAAACCGGGTGCTCAGCATGCCGCGAGGGTAGCCCCGGTCATTCGTCGTCGCCGTGTCTACCGCCGAAGACCCACGACGACCGTCCGAAACACGAGCGTGAAATGGTCCCGCTGGCGCAGACGTGCGAGAGGGGCGGTACCGCGGCCGTCCGGTCCCGGCACCGCCCCTGCGTCGCGAATACCTACCAGGTTGCGAGTGCGGCGTGGATGTAGGGCCGCAGCGCCTCCTGATAGAGCTTGCTGCGCGCGTTGTTCACCGCTGTCGCCTCGGCCGAACTGTCCAGCTGCGTCTGGTCGATGAACTCACCGAAGACGTAGAACCGCGGCGCGAGGATCCCGGAAGACTTGTACGGCACGCCGGTCAGTGACAGCCCGTCGAAGGACACCTTGTGCGGGTAGCTGTTGGTCGCGTACACGTAGCTGCCGCCCTTGGCGATCCAGGTCAGCGCGTTGCAGAAACTGGTCGCCGTCGCTGCGCTCTTGCCCAGCGCGGTGGCCTCCTGCGACACAATCGGGCAGATCGAGTTGTGGTAGTTCGGCTCGTAGTTCGTCTCGTTCAGCATCCGATCGTGAAACTGCGTTTTCCAGGTGCTGTTCGACGTGACGGTTCCGTTCTGGAACGCCTCGTAGACCTTGCCCAGGTCGGAGAGCGTCGTCTTGTTGTACGTCGCCGCTGTCGGGCAGCCGATGTTGTGGTTGATCTGGGTCGACGTCAGGCCGAGCGACGTCGCGTAGCTCTGCATCGACGCCTTCGTGTACTTCTCGAGGATTCCGCGGGTCATCCGGTTGTCGGAGTTCTGCATCATCTTCGTGTCGGCGTTCTTCAGATTCGTCGTGGTGGTGGTCGCGTAGTCGTCCGGGCAGATGTCCCCGTCCTTCGAGTCCGCCAGGTTGTGGTAGTGGTAGGTGATCACCGTCGCGTCAGTGGTGTTGCCCAGCGCCTCCTCGTGGATCGACTTGGCGTGGTAGAGCACCTTCAACGCGCTCGCCGGCTCATACTGCTTCGTGCTTTGCAGCGAGGCGATCGTGGCGCCGCCGACCTGCTTCAGATAGAAGCCGTAGGCCCCGGAGTCGACCTGCGGCGCGATGATGCTGCGCAGCGTGCGGGACGCCGAGTTGAGGTTCTCGACCATCGCGGCGGCCTGGTACTTGGTGCTTCCCACGGTGTAGGAGACGACGCTGATGATCCGTTCGCCGAGCTGGTTCGCCTTGGCCAGCATGCTCGACGGCGAGTAGCCGTAGTACCAGTACGCCCGCGTCCGCGATGAGTACATCACCGCGTTGTAGGTGCCGTCGCTGTTCCGGCTTACGTCGATCAGCCTGGCGCTGTTGGTGGACAGGTCTGTGGTGACCGCCGACGCGGACAAACCGTAGTACCACCACCAGCCGGTGGCGTTGCCGCCGGTGTTGTCGACCATGATCGCGGTGTAGCCGCTACCCGGGTAGCTCCCGAAGTCGATGAGCCGCATGTGCAGGGCGCTGAGCCGGCCCGAGATGTAGGTCGACGTGCCGTGGTACCAGGCCCAGCTCTTGGCGTTGGCGCCGGAGTTCGGCACCATCACGACCGCGTAGCGCACGCCGGACGTGGTCGAGTACGCGCTGATGCTGATCGGCCGGGCACTGTTGGCCGAGAGGTTGGCGTTCACCTGCGCCTCGGTCAAGTTGTAGTACCACCACCAGCCGCTGCTGTACGAGCCGGCGTTGTTCACCATCGTCACGGTGAACGTCGGCGTGGACGACTCCACCTGGATGTCGGTCAATCGCGCACTGTTCGCGCTCAGGTAGGAGCTCACCTGCGCTGCGGTGACGCCGTTGTAGGTCGCCCAACTCGTCGGCGTGGACAGCTGGCGGTCGTCGGCGGGGCCGATCGCCGCGTTCGCGGAGCCGGCGGAGACCAGCGCCACCACCGACAGCTGTAACACCGCCGCGACCGTCAGCACTGCGGCTCTTGTTCTGCGCATCATGAACGTATGTCTCCTAGGCATCCTGAGCTGAGGCTCCGGGACCGGCGCCCCACACCTGAGGAGATGCTTAGCGGGCGACTGATACGAACGGAACAGCGCGTGCGGACCTGTCACGCATTCGGCGTGAACTCGACCGGCAAAACCTCCAAGCCGGACACGAAGTTGGCCTTGCGCAACGGGA
>JAVHVB010000356.1:0-7562 GCA_032160775.1 Pseudonocardiales bacterium
ATCCACGTCTTCCTCGGCCTGATCACCAACGCCGAGGACGGCACGGTCGGCCGGGTGCCGGTCGTACGCCGCCGCATCGCCGAGATCCTGCTGCGCTCCGGGGTGCGCGCCGACAGCCACACCGGCCGGCGACTGCTCGCCGCGCTGCGGACGCTGCCCCGCGACGAGCTGCTCGAGGCGCCGACCACCGATCTGCTGCGGTTGGCCCAGCTCGTCGTGGACCGCGCCGACCACCACAGCGTCGGGGTATTCGCGCGCATCCACCTCAACCGGGACTTCGTCAGCGTGCTCGTGTACTTCCCCGCGGACCGCTTCGGCCCGGAGACCCGGCGCCGGGTGACCGCCGTCATCAACCGGTTCTGGCCCGGCGAGCTCATCGGCCGCGACGACCGCATCGTCGAGCTGAACCTGGCTCGCATGCAGCTGCTGATCGCCGTCCGGCCGGGTACTCAGCCACCGTCCCCCGAACGCCGGGTGGTCGAGGACGAGGTCGCCAAGGCGACTCGTCGCTGGAGCGACGATTTCCAGGACCACCTCGAGCTGCGGGTCGGCGAGGATCGCGCGCAACAGATCTGGCGCAAGTACTCGCTGGCGCTGCCCGAGGGGTTCAAGGAGGACTTCAGCGCGAAGACCGCGGTCGGCGACATCCTGCGGCTGGACGAGCTGCCCAGCGAGAACGGGCTGGGCTTCGACCTCTACACGCCGGAGGACGACGACGCGGCCGATCTACGGCTCAAGGTGTTCCGCACCGGCCACGCCGTGTCGCTGGCCCGCGCGCTGCCGATCTTCACCCAGATGGGGATCGAGGTCCTGGACGAGCGTCCGTACGAGATCGACGCCCCCGACGGCGAGGCGCTGTGGATCTACGACTTCGGGTTGCGGCTACCCCTCAACTACACCTTCGACGAGTTGCGCTCGCACAACTTCATGGAGGCGGTGCGGCTGCTCTGGCTCGAGCAGCTGGAACAGGACGGCTTCAACGCGCTCGTCGTCCGGTGCAACCTGACCTGGTGGCAGGTGAACATCCTGCGCACCTACGCGAAGTACCTGCGCCAGGCGGGGACGACCTACAGCCAGGGCTACATCGAGCAGGCGTTGATCGACAACACGGCGATCGCCGAGGCGATTGTCGAGTTGTTCGAGTCGCGTTTCGACCCCGCGCGCGACAGCGAGGCGCCGATCGTCGACGGGCAGACGAGCAGGGTGGACATGATCGAGGGGATGCTCGCGGATGTCGCGAGCCTCGATCAGGACCGCATCCTGCGATCGCTGCTCGGCATGGTGAACGCAACGCTGCGCACCAACGCCTACCGCACCGACGACTCCGGTGAACGGCGCACCGCGGTCGCACTGAAGATCGACCCGCGACAGGTGCCCGACCTGCCCCAGCCGCGGCCACGATTCGAGATCTGGGTCTACTCGCCGCGGGTCGAAGGTGTGCACCTGCGCTTCGGGCCGGTGGCGCGTGGCGGGTTGCGCTGGTCGGACCGGCGCGAGGACTTCCGCACCGAGATCCTCGGTCTCGTCAAGGCGCAGATGGTGAAGAACGCGGTCATCGTGCCGACCGGCGCGAAGGGCGGCTTCGTCGCAAAGCGACTGCCCGACCCAGGCACCGACCGCGACGCCTGGCTGGCCGAGGGCATCGCGTGCTACCGCATCTTCATCTCGTGCCTGCTCGACCTCACCGACAACTACGTCACGGGCCCGGACGGGGCGCAGCAGGTCGTCTCCCCGCCGCAGACCCGGCGCTACGACGTCGACGACCCGTACCTCGTCGTCGCTGCCGACAAGGGCACGGCGACGTTTAGCGACATCGCGAACGGCATCGCCATCGACTACGGCTTCTGGCTCGGTGACGCGTTCGCCTCCGGTGGTTCCGTCGGCTACGACCACAAGGCAATGGGCATCACCGCGCGCGGTGCGTGGGAGTCGGTGAAGTACCACTTCCGCGAGCTCGATCACGACATCCAGGCACGGGACTTCACCGTCATCGGCATCGGCGACATGTCCGGTGACGTGTTCGGCAACGGCATGCTGCTGTCCGAGCACATCAAGCTGGTCGCTGCCTTCGACCACCGGCACATCTTCCTCGACCCGACCCCGGATCCGGCCACGTCGTTCGCCGAACGGCGCCGGCTGTTCGACCTCCCCCGATCCTCCTGGGCGGACTACGACCAGGCGCTGCTGTCGCACGGCGGCGGCGTCTATGCGCGCACCCTCAAGTCCATCCCGGTCAGTGAGCAGGTGGCCGCCGCGATCGGTCTCCCGATCGGGATCGGCAAGCTCGCGCCCAACGAGCTGATCCACGCGATCCTGCAGGCGCCGGTCGATCTGCTGTGGAACGGCGGTATCGGCACCTATGTGAAGGCCTCGACCGAGTCGCACCTCGACGCAGGCGACAAGGCGAACGATCCGGTGCGGGTCGACGGTGCGCAGTTGCGCGCGCGGGTGGTCGGCGAGGGCGGCAACCTCGGCTTCACCCAGCGTGGCCGGGTCGAGTTCGCGCGGGCCGGCGGGCACATCAACACCGACGCGATCGACAACTCGGCGGGTGTGGACACCTCCGACCACGAGGTGAACCTCAAGATCCTGCTGGGCCGGGCGGTCGCGGCCGGCCGGCTCACCCAGGAGGACCGCAACACGCTGCTCGCCGACGCGACCGACGACGTCGCCGCGCACGTGTTGCGGCACAACTACGACCAGAACGTGCTGCTCGGTATGGCCCGCATGCTCAGCCCGGCGCTCGTGTCGGTGCACCAACGGTTCATGCAGACCCTCGAGCAGGCAGGCGAGCTGAACCGCGCCCTCGAGTTCCTGCCCGACGACGCCGAGCTGGAGCTGCGCGAAGAGCAGGGCGTGGGGTTGTTCTCGCCGGAGAACGCCGTTCTCGTCGCGTATTCGAAGATGACGCTGACGCATGACATCGAAGACTCGACCCTGCCCGACGACCCGTGGTTCCAACGCGTGCTCGCCGGCTACTTCCCCCCCGCGATCGCCGAACGCTTCGCCGACGACCTGACCAGTCACCCGCTGCAGCGCGAGATCATCACCACCGTCGTCGTCAACGACATGATCAACCGCGGCGGCACGACCTTCATGCACCGGGCGATCGAGGAGACCGGTGCCGACATCGGCGAGATCGCCCGCGCGTACAGCGTCGTGCGCGCGGTGTTCGACCTGCCGCCACTGTGGAGCGCCATCGAGGCGCTGGACAACCAGGTGCCGACGGCTGCGCAGCACGCGGCGTACGCGGAGGTCCGCCGGCTGATCGACCGCGCCACCCGGTGGCTCGTCGACATCCGGTTCCCGATCAACGACGTCGCCGCCGAAATCGAGCGCTACCACCCGATCGTCGCCGGCCTCGGGTCCCGCTGCCCGGATCTGATGCGCGGCGCAGAACGGCAGGCGCTGTTCGACGACGCGGACACGCTCGAATCGCTCGGCCTGCCGCGCTCGCTCGCGCTGCGCGTCGCCGAGCTGCTCAGCGCGTTCCTGCTCCTGGACGTCGTGGAGATTGCCGACGCGACCGGGCAGGACCCGCAGGCGGTCGCCGAGGTGCACTACGCGGTGTCCGAGCGGCTCTCGATCGACGAGTTGCTCAGCCGGGTCACCGCGCTGCCGCGCGACGACCAGTGGTCGACGCTCGCCCGCTCGGCGGCGCGACACGACGTGTACGCGGCGCTGTCGGCGATCACGACGGCGGTGCTGCGGGCGACCGAGAACGGTCAGTCGCCCGATGCCCGGATCGACGCGTGGGTCGCACAGAACATCGAGCGGGTGGAGCGCGCCCGGACCACGGTGCGCGCTGCGCTCGACCGTGACGTGGCCGACCTCGCCACGCTGTCGGTGGCGCTGCGAGTGCTGCGCGGGTTGCCCAGCTAGCTGCTCCGGGCGCGATAGGGCGCTGGGCGCGCTAGGCCAGATGTGCCGCGGCGATGGGCACCCTGGCCCACACCTGCTTGCCGGTCGCGGTCCGCCGGACGCCCCAGTCCAGCGCCAGCGCAGCGACGATCGACAGGCCGCGCCCGCGCGTGTCGGAGTCGTTGGTCGAGCGGTGGCGAGGCAGATCCGGACTCGCGTCCGCCACCTCGATGAGCACGCAGTCCGGCTGTACCTCCCACGCGACGTCAAGGTCCTCGTCGACCCGGGTCGCCGCATGCACGACAGCGTTGCTCAGCAACTCGCTGGCGACGAGGACGACGTCGTCGATCCGATCCGGCGCGACCGCGCGGCTGGCCAGGTCGGCGGCGATCGAATGTCGTACAACCGCAGCGTTGGCCGGATCGTGATTGACGGCCAGTAATCCCACGCTGCGTTCGCCTCCCCTCAAAAGGCTTTCACCGAGGGTCTTCCCCGGTGTGCCGGACCGGAAACACCGGTGTTCAGCGGGCGTCGAGGATCCGGCGGACTTCCTGCGGACGGTCGGTGATAATCGTGTCGACGCCGAGGTCGAGGACGAACTCGACGTCGGCCGGCTCGTCCACCGTCCACACGAAGACGCGATGCCCGCGCGCGTGCGCCCGGGCCACGAAGTCCGGATCGCCGCGCAGCACGTGCAGTCCCGGCCCGGCGATCGAGACACCGACGGGCAGGATTGCGGCCTTGCGCGGCGGGATCAGCCGTTCGAGGAGCAGCACGGTGGGGATGTCCGGTGCCAGCAGCCGCACCCGGCGCACCGCTGTGGGCGCGAAACTCATGACGAGCACCCGGTTGTCCGGATCGGACGGCTCGCGCAGGGTGCCGGGGGGGCCGGGCCGGCCGGCCCAGCCGAACCGGGCGAGCTCCTCGACGAGAGTCTTCTCGACCAGTCCGCCGTATCGGGTCGGGTGCTTGGTCTCGATCAACAGCCGCACGTCGCGGCTCGCGTCGCGGACGAGCCCGAGCAGCATCTCGAGGGTGAGCACGCCACCGCCATGCTCGACGCGGTCGACCACGATCCCGTCGTAGTACGGCGAGGAGGAGAGCAGGTGATCGGCCGACTCCGGCCACTCGCCGTGCCAGGACGAGAAGTCGAGCTGTTCGAGCGCCGGCAGGTCCAGCTCGCTGACGATGCCGCGCCCGGTGGACGTGCGGTTGATCGTCCGGTCGTGCACGCACACGAGGTGTCCGTCGCGAGTGAGCCGCACGTCGCACTCGAGCGCGTCGGCACCGGTCGCGATGGCCGTCTCGTACGCGGCGAGCGTGTGTTCGGCGGCGAGGGACGTCGCCCCCCGGTGCGCCTCGATCATCGGCCGGCTAGGCGGTTCGAGCTGGGGCCGCCTGGGTCGCACGGGGTAATCGTGCACGTGCGAGGTAAGCGGTGGGTGAAGCCGTGCCGGAGCGACTACTTGAGGAGTTTGGAGAGGCGGCGGTCGGCGAGCTCGCGGCCCTCGGTCTGGCACGTCGGGCAGTACTGGAAGGCGCGGTCGGCGAACGACACCTCGCGCACCGTGTCGCCGCAGACTGGACACGGCAGCCCGGTGCGCGCGTGGACCTGGAAACCGCTGCGCTTCTCGGCCTTCAGCGTCGCAGCCTTCTGCCCGACCGAGCGTTCGACGGCGTCGCGAAGGACACTGCCCACCGCGTCGTGCAGACGAGTCAGCTCGTCGTCGGTCAGCTTCGCGGCGATCTTGAACGGCGACAGCCGCGCGGTGTGCAGGATCTCGTCGGAGTAGGCGTTGCCGATGCCCGCCAGCACGGTCTGGTCGGTGATCGCCCGTTTGATCTGCGAGCGCTGCCCGGCGAGCAACTCGGCGAGCTCGCGCCGCGAGACGGTGAGTGCGTCCGGCCCGAGCCGGGCGATGCCGGGCACCTCGGCCGGGTCACGGACGAGGTAGACGGCGAGCCGCTTCTGCGTCCCGGCCTCGGTGAGATCGAAGCCGGCGACCGGCCCGTCGGGAAGTTCCGGGGCCAGATGCAGGCGGAAGGAGATCGGGCCCTTCCCGCCCGGCCGGGGCGGGGCCGGCGGCAGCGATTCGCGCCAGTGCAGCCAGCCGGCGCGGGACAGATGGGTGATCAGGTGCAGCACCTCGCCGGCCGCCTCGGAGGCGAGCACGAGGTCGAGGAACTTGCCGTGCCGCGCGACGTCCACCACGTACGCGCCCGTCAGCACGGACAGCGGCGGGTCGAAGGTCTTCACCGCGTTGATCGCGGCGACATCGACCCGGTGGACCGTGCGGCCGACCGCGCGGTCGCGCAAAAAGTCCGCGAGCGCCTCGACCTCCGGCAGTTCCGGCATCCCGCCAGCCTATGTCGGGTTACAGGTCGGCGCGGGGGAAGGCCAGGCCCGTCGTGCTGTGGCAGCGGTAGCCGCTCGGGTTCTTGGCGAGGTACTGCTGGTGGTAGGCCTCGGCGTAGTAGAACTCGCCCAGCGGGGCGATCTCGGTGGTGATGGCCCCGTAGTCGAGATCCTGCAGCTTCGCGCCGAACAGCTTCGTCGCCTGCTCGGCCACCGCCCGCTGCTCGTCGTCGGTGTAGAAGATCGCCGATCGGTACTGCGTGCCGACGTCGTTGCCCTGGCGCATGCCCTGCGTCGGGTCGTGCACCTCGAAAAAGGTCGCCACCAGTTCCGCGACGGTGGTCTCGTCCGGATCGAACACGACGAGGACGGCCTCGGTGTGCCCGGTCAGCCCGGCGCACACCTCCTCGTAGGCGGGGTGCGGCGTGTAACCGCCGGCGTAGCCGACCGCCGTTGTCCAGACCCCGGGCTTCTGCCAGAAGATCTCCTCCGCCCCCCAGAAGCAACCGAGGCCGAACACCACCCGCTGGAACCCGTCCGGGAACGGCGGCTGGATCGGTCGGCCGGTCACGAAGTGCGTGTCCGGGACGGCGAATTCGTAGTGGTCGCGCCCGCGTAGGGCCCGTTCGGGCGCCACCAGTTGGGTCTTCTGTCGGCCGAAGATGCTCACCCTGTCGAGGCTACGAGCCGCTGACGGCCGCAGCCACTCTGGCGGCCGGAGCGTTCGCTCGGCGTAATCTTGCAGCCATGACGCAGTGGGGTCTCGACACCCTCTTCAATCCGGCCAAGCGGCACATGGATGAAGAGAAGCGTCGGCTGCAGTCCACCCGCGAGGAGGTCGGCGACAGCTCGGGCGGCAAGCGCATAGATCTGGAGTCCGGCAAGGTCGTCATTCGCAAGGAAGAAGCCGCCGACAACGACGATGACCCGGCTGCTGACGAGGCTCCGGATCAGCGGTCGGCCAAGCCGGCGACCAAGCCGGCGACCAAGCCGGCGACCAAGGCGGCGACCAAGGCGGCGACCAAGGCGGCGGCCAAGGCGGCACCGAGTCCGGCTGCGGTCCGCGCTGCGCAGCGCCGCGGTCGCCAGCCCCGCTGACCTCCGGCGGGCCGCCGATCCGGTTAAAGCTAGGAAGCCTCCGGCGGGCGGGGGATCCACCGGAGGCTTCCTGGGAGCCTGATGTCGGTTCCGGTGAGCGGGGGATTCACCGGGACTTCCATCGAGCCATCGACACTCTCCGCTGGGCGGGGGATCCATCGGAGCGAGTCGATCGACCTGCTCGAGCTAGTCACTCTCCGTGTATGGAGGGCCTTGGCTTTCGCTGTCCTGATCACTATCGCCAAGC
>JAVHVB010000357.1:0-9148 GCA_032160775.1 Pseudonocardiales bacterium
AGCCGTTGCGGACGCACTCCTGCATCACGGCCCAGATGTGGAGCAACCCGGCCCGCACGTCCTCGGCCGATCGCCACGACGTCTCGTTGGCCAGCATCACGCCGCTGATCGGCAGCCCGGTCTCCGCACACCGGGCGAGCAGTTGCGCGCCGGTCGTGAACGGGTACGCGAGCTCGGTGTCGTCCGCCTTGATCCGGTCGGCGCCGGCCGCCGTCTCGTCCACCACGAATCCGCCGCCCACCGAGTAGTAGGTGCGCTCGCGAAGCACGTCGTCCCCCGCGTAGGCCGTGAACGTCATGCCGTTCGGGTGGAACGGCAGGCTGGTGCGCCGGTGCAGCACGAGATCGTCCGCGCCGAACTCGACGGCATGCTTGCCGAGCAGTTCCACCCGCCCCGCCCGGCGAGCCGCGGCGGCGTGCTCGGCCGCCTGCGCGACGTCGACGGTCTCCGGCCGCTCGCCGAGCAGCCCGAGCGTCACCGCGCGGTCGCTGCCGTGCCCGTGTCCGGTCGCGCCGAGCGAGCCGAACAGCTCCGCCCGCACTCGCGTCACCCGGTCGAGCTCGCCGTCGTCGGCCAGGCCCGCGGCGAACGTCCGGGCCGCCCGCATCGGCCCGACGGTGTGCGACGAGGAGGGCCCGATGCCGATGGAGAACAGGTCGAACACGGAAATAGCCACCAGGCCATCATGCGCGCTACCCGCCGGTAGCTACCCGGATCGCGGCGATCGGTAGGTTCGGGCCGGCCGTCACGTTCTGATGATCAAGCCCATACCGCCGTCCAGCAGCGGTGCGGCCTTGATCATCAACAGCTGATCGGTAGGGTTCGGGCCGTTGTGACAACGCCCCTGGTCCGCCGCTCGCCCGCGCATCGGGCGACCGTGGTGGGCGCCGAGCAACTCACCCCTCGGATGCGCCGGGTGACCGTGCGGGCCGACTCGATGCGCGGGATCGACATCCGCCCGGCCCAGGATGTCGAGCTCCTGCTGCGCGAACCGTCCGGCCGGCGGGTGAAGCGCCGCTACACGATCCGGCAGGCCCGCCCGGGCTCCGGCGAGCTCGACCTCGACGTGCTGCTGCACGGCGACGGACCGGGCGCGACGTGGGGGGCGCAGGCGCGACCCGGCGACGAGGTCGAGTTCCAGGGCCCGCGCGGCAAGTTGGAGTTGCGCGCGGCGAGCTGGCACCTGCTCGTCGGCGATGAGTCCGCGTTGCCCGCGATCGCCGCCATCTGCGAGACGCTGGCCGGCCGGGAGCCCGCGGTCGCGGTGATCGAGGTGCAGGACGACGCGGATCGGCTGCCGGTGCCGGCGGACGTGCGCTGGGTGCCGCGCGGGCCCGGCGCAGCCGGCAGCGCGGACCTGCTCGCCGCCGCGCTGGACGGGCTCAAAGCCCCGCCCGGGGCGCGTGCCTACCTGATGGGCGAGACGCGCGCGATGGTGACGCTGCGGACGGTCGTCGAGGAGCACGGAATCGAGCACGACGCGATCTTCGTGAAGGGCTACTGGAATCTCGGCCGGCCGGACCGGCTGGCCGGCCGCGCCCCGGCGGGTTGATCCGCTACCCGGTGCAGCCGTCCAGTGCCAGGTTCAGCACCCCCTGGGCGGTGGTCAGAACGGCGTAGCCGCCGGTCGAGGCGATGTCGTCGCCGAAGAGGTGGAATCGCTGCTCGACCTGGCCGGAACTCGCATCCAGGCACACGAGCAGGTCGGACAGCCCGTTGCCAGCGCGCACCCACACGACTCGGCGCCCGCCGGCGACCAGCACCGCACCGGGCCCGAACTCCGGCGCCCGGCCGCCGGCGACCGGCTGCAACGTTTCCGGGTCCAACCGGAACAGCACCGCGCCGCCGACACCGAACCCGCCGACCCAGATGTTGCCGCCGGCGACGGCCACCGTCCCCTTGCTGATCGGTAGCCGCAGCTCGGACTGGCGGGGCAGCTCGCCGTGCCGGTAGGTCCACACCGCGAGCGGGTTGCTCACGTCGAGGGCCACCAGCTGGTTGCCGACGGGGTCGGCGGCGATCGGCCCCAGCGCACCACGCAAGCCCGAGATGAAGTGCGGCTGCGTGGCGCCGGGCGACAGCTCGGCGACCCCGGAGTCGCTGGCGAGATAGAGGTAGCCGTTGACGGCCGCTGCGCCGTCGACGACCTGGCGCCAGGTGGCGGAGTGGACCGCGTCCAGGGTGCGGCTGTCGAACCCGACCATCCGGGTCGGCACCGCGTTCGCCACGACCAGCCAGATCACCCCGTGCGCCGCGTCGAGGGCGAGGATCGGCCGGCTTTTCGCCGGCAGCTGGAGGAACGCGAGCGGGATCGAGGTGGTGTCGCCCGGGCTCGAGCGGATGAGCCGGCTCCCCTCGACGCTCCACTGACTGTTCCCAGCGACCACCACGGCATAGGCGCGTGTGGGGTCGAACGCCGGCGTCGGCGACACCGGATCCGTCGGGAGCGGAGTCGGCCGCGCCGCCGACGGCCGGGACTCACCGGTCACCCTGGTGGCCAGCAGGTAGGCAAGGACGCCGACGATCGCCAGCACGCCGACGAGCTGGAACCAGCGCGGCAGGCCACCGCCGGTCAGCAGCTCGTCGGCCGGCTCGTCCACGTCGGGTTCGAAGGTGACGGGGTCCCCCGCATCAGCGATCGTCAGAGAATGGGTTCTGGCTGGTAACCGGCAGCGGCCGGGTCGGTTCCGAGCACGGCGTCGACCGCGCTGACCACGGCCGCGACCTGGTGCCGGGCCGCGCCGGTGAAGGTCATCGGCTCGGCAAGCAGGCCGCGCAGCTCGTCGGCGCTCAGCCCGAGCCGGGAGTCGGCCGCCAGCCGGTCCATCAAGTCGTTGCGGTCGGTGCCCTTCTCGCGCAGCTCGAGCGCGACAGCGACCGCGTTCTCCTTGATCGCCTCGTGCGCGGCCTCCCTGCCGACGCCCTTGCGCACCGCGGCGATCAGCACCTTCGTGCTGGCGAGGAACGGCAGGTACCGGTCCAGCTCGCGTTCGATCACGGCCGGGTAGGCACCGAACTCGTCCAGCACCGTGAGCGTGGTCTCGAGCAGGCCGTCGATGGCGAAGAACGCGTCGGGCAGGGCGACCCGGCGCACCACCGAGCAGGACACGTCGCCCTCGTTCCACTGGTCGCCGGCGAGCTCGCCGACCATCGACGCGTAGCCGCGCAGGATCACCGCGAACCCGTTGATCCGCTCTGCGGATCGAGTGTTCATCTTGTGCGGCATCGCCGACGAGCCGACCTGGCCGGGCCGGAACCCCTCGGTCACCAGTTCGTGGCCGGCCATCAGCCGGATGGTCTTGGCCAGCGACGACGGGGCCGCCGCGACCTGGACGAGCGCGGAGAGCACGTCCCAGTCCAGCGATCGCGGGTACACCTGACCGACGCTGGTCAGCACCCGGCCGAAGCCGAGGTGCTCGGCCACCCGACGCTCGAGCGTGGCCAGCTTCGCCGCGTCGCCGCCGAGCAGGTCGAGCATGTCCTGCGCCGTACCGACCGGACCCTTCACCCCGCGTAGCGGATAGTGGGCGCCGAGCTCGTCGAGCCTGGTGAGCGCGACGAGCAGCTCGTCGGCCGCGTTCGCGAACCGCTTGCCCAGCGTGGTCGCCTGCGCCGCGACGTTGTGCGACCGGCCGGCCATCACCAGCGCGTCGTACTCGCCGGCCCGGCGGGCCAGCCGGGCCAGGACTGCCAGCACCTTGTGGCGCACGATGGTGAGGGAGGTGAGTACCTGCAGTTGCTCGACGTTCTCGGTGAGGTCCCGGCTCGTCATGCCCTTGTGGATGTGCTCGTGCCCGGCCAGGGCGGCGAACTCCTCGATGCGCGCCTTCACGTCGTGCCGGGTGACCTTCTCGCGCGCGGCGATCGAGTCCAGGTCGACCGCGTCGACGCCCTGCTCGACCACCGCGCGGTATGCCTCGATCGCGCCGGCCGGGACGTCCACGCCGAGCTCGGCCTGCGCCTGCAGGACGGCGAGCCACAACTGGCGTTCCAGGACGACCTTGTGCACCGGCGACCACACCGCCGCCATCGTGGCGGAGGCGTACCGGGCGGCGAGAACGTCCGGGATCACAGGCTTCACTTGTCCATTGTCGCAGCGGGCGGCTGCAGCAGCTGCCGGCTGTTCGCAAGATGCGCGAGCCGAAACTCGTCAGGCAGGTCGCTCACCGGCGCACGCGCGTCCAACTGCACGGCGTACCGGCCGACGATGTACCGGTAGAACAGGAACGCCCTGCGGGCATCCGGACGGCTGCTGGTCGTGATGACAGCCGCCTGGTCGGCCGGCTCCGCCCGGTCGATCGCGATCCGGATCCGGACCGGGCCGAGGTGCCCGCTGAACTCCACGGACCAGAGTCCCGTGCGGACGTCCGGGTCGGAAGGCCGCAGCATCTGGGTCACCGCCGACTCCGTGACGAAGAGCGGAAATCGCGACAACACCGCATGCAGGAATGCGGTCGAGACCCCGGCGTAGGTTGCGCACGCGTTCTGGCCGTCGCCGGCCTGCGGGCATCGGCGCGCTGGGTGGAACGGCACGAACCTCGTCGCCCCTGCCGGGCCGATCGCGGGCAGCTCAACCGTCGGCATCGTGAACGGGTGCGACGAACTCTCGGTGGGCACCGCCGCGACCGGTTTGCTCGCCGGGCTCGAGTCGGCGACGCGGATTATGCCGACGGTGGCCACGGCGAGACCGACCAGCGCGAGGACGAGCCGGCCGTGCCGGGCCCGGCGCGGCTGCACCAGCTCTTCGTAGCCCGTCTCCTCGATCATCGGACTCACGACGGTGACAGCATCCGCGAGTCGCCGGCCAGCTGTTCGATGGCGGCCAGTGGCGCCGGATGATCGGCCGGCGCGACGACGTCGATCACCACCAGCAGCTGAGACAGGAAGCCCTCCCAGTGGGTGATCGCATGACCGCCGAACAGCCCAGTGCCGTGTCGCGGCACATCCGCCGGGCTGCGCGGCTGGAGGCGCAGCGTCACGACCTCGTCGCCGGTGACGGCGCGCAGGTCCACCGTCCAGATGGATTGGCCGTAGCCGGCGACCACCGTGCGGACGGTCCGTGCCGAGGTGATCCGGGCGCCCGGGAACGCCGCCTCGAGCGCGGCACGGGTGCCTGCGCTGGCGAACCTGGATTCGAGGCAGTCGAATCCGTCCGGGCAGCGCGCTGCGTTGCCGGCTGCGCGGTCGGGCACCGGGTACACGCCGAGCCTGTCGTCGCTCGGCCGGGCGGTGCTCGAGGTGCTCGCGGTTGGTGTGGCCGTCGTCGCTGCCGGCTCGCCGCCACCGTGGTGCCGCGTGAGCAACAGGACGATGATCAGCCCCGCGCCGCCGACAGCGATGTCGAGGCGGAGCCGGCGAGAGGTCGATCGACGCTCCGGCGACGCGAGTTCCTCGACGCCGTTCTCCGCGCCGCCCTCGCCAGTCAGCGTCGGCGGCGTCATGCCGTCAGAGTAGGCCGATCAGGTCAGACGACGATTCCCTCGCGGACCGCGCGCAGCGCGATGTCGGTGCGGTGCTGGGCGCCGGGCAGGTCGATCGATCGGACGAGTGCGTAGGCGCGTTCGCGCGCGTCGGCGAGCGTGTCGCCCACCGCGGTCGCCGACAGCACGCGGCCGCCGCTGCTGACGACCGCGCCGCTTTCGGTGCGCCGGGTCCCGGCGTGGATGACACCGGGCTGATCGGCGCCGCCCACTTCGTCGCCGGTGCGTGGCGTGTCCGGATACCCGGCTGCCGCGAGCACGACGGTGACCGCGGCGCCCGCTCGCCATTGCAGCGCAGGTTGCTCGCCGAGCGCACCGGTGGCCGCGGCGAGCAGCAGCCCGGCGAGGGGCGTCTCGAGCAGGGCGAGCACGACCTGTGTCTCCGGATCGCCGAACCGGGCGTTGAACTCGACGACCCGGGGGCCGCGCGACGTGATCGCCAGCCCCACGTAGAGCAGCCCGGAAAAGGGCGTGCCGCGCCCGGCGAGTTCGGCGACCGTGGGCCGTGCGATGGTCTCGACGACGTCGGCGGCGAAGGTGTCCGGCAGCCAGGCGAGCGGCGCATAGGCGCCCATGCCCCCGGTGTTCGGCCCGGTATCGCCGTCACCCATCCGTTTGAAGTCCTGAGCCGGGACGAGCGGCACGACGGCATCGCCGTCGGTGAGGCAGAACAGCGACACCTCCGGCCCGTCGAGAAATTCTTCGATCACGACCCGGTCGCAGGTCCCCGCGTGCGCGAGTGCCGCCGCCCGGTCGTCGGTGACGACCACGCCCTTGCCGGCAGCGAGGCCGTCGTCCTTGACGACGTACGGGGCGCCGAACGCGTCGAGCGCGGCGGCGGCCTCGGCCGGCGTCGTGCACACGAAGGCGCGCGCGGTCGGCACGCCGGCCGCGGCCATGACGTCCTTGGCGAACGCCTTGCTGCCCTCGAGTTGCGCGGCGGCACCGGACGGGCCGAAGCAGGCGATGCCCACAGCGCGCACGGCGTCGGCGACGCCGGCGACGAGCGGTGCCTCCGGACCGACGACGACCAGGTCAGCGGTCAGTTCCGTGGCGAGGGCGGCGACTTCGGCCGGGTCGGTCTGGTCCACACCGCGCTGCTCCGCCACCGCGGCGGTGCCGGCATTGCCGGGGGCGCAGACGAGGTAGCTGACCTGCGGGTCTGCGGCGAGCGCCAGGCACAGCGCGTGCTCGCGGGCACCGGCACCGAGGACGAGAACCCGCACGCCGAGCACCCTATAAGGCGTGCCGTCATGAGGATGCGACGACCGTGAGCCCGTCCAGCGTCGGGACGAAAAGGTGGTTGCCGTAGATCGCCGGCGTCGCGAAACGACTCGTCTCGCCGACGTCCTCGCTGTCGACCACCGCCCCGGTGGCCGGGTCGAGCGCATAGAGCGTGCCCGAGTCCGGGTTCAGCGCCCACACCCGTCCACCGCCCACCACCGGCGAACCCCAGACGTCGGAGTCCGCGTGCCACAGCTCCTGAAGCTGTCCGGAGGCATCGACGCGCACCGCGCGGACGCCGTCCGTGCACGGTACGAACACCTGCTCCCCCAGCTGTGCAGTGCCGCCGAACGACGTGCACAGGTCGGTGCTGCTCACCTCGCCGCCGATGCCGCCGAGATCGGTCCGGTCCAGCACGTAGGCGGTGCCGCGCTTGCCCACTGCCACGATCCATCGACCGACGATCGACGGGGACTGGGTGCCGAGGTCGAGGTCACCCGCGTTGTCCTCGGGCCACGTCGTGGGCGCGAAGAACTGCGCCAGTTCGGCGCCGGTCGTGATCGCCAGCACCGAGTCGCTCTTGTCGTACGGGTCGCCGGAGGAGGACGCGCCGTTGCCGACTTCGACGTAGAGGTGGGAGCCGTCCCACACCGGCCCGGGCGGCGCCCAGATGCCGCCCTCCCGCGCCGTCGGGACGGTGTAGGCGAGCGGCGCGCCGGAACCGTCGAGCGGCAGCCCGATCACCCGGCCCTTGTAGTCGCCGCAGTCGCCGAACAACCCGCCGAACGGCACCCACACCCGTCCACCGGCAACGGTCAGCGCCCCCCGCTCCTGCATCGCGGCCGGGTCCGCACCGGGCAGGTCCACACTGCGGTGCCACGCCACCTGCCCGTCGGAGCTGCGCAGCGCGAAGAGCTCGTGCCGTGGCGGGCTGCCGGCGAACTCGGCCACGACGTAGATCGTGCCGTCGTGGAACACCGGCGTTCCGGTGATGCCGAGCGGGAAGATGTTGCCGCACGGCAGCTGGGTCTGCGGCGCCGGTGTGCCCAGGTGCGCGCGCCAGACGACCCTCCCGTCGTCGAGGGCGTAGACGCTGTCGTTCTCGGTGGCGACCACGACGCGGCCACCGATGACCAGCGGCGAGGCGTACACCGCTCCGTCCAGATCGTCGTTCTCGACGACCTGCAGCTTGCCCGCGGCAGCGGGCATCGTCGCCGCGTAGCCGGTACGCAGCGCGTCGCCGTGATAACTCGGCCAGTCCGCGAATTTTCCGACCGGCCCGGGTCGGACGCTCGTGGTCGGCGCCGGGGAACCGGTCGCGGTCGGGCCGCTGGACGTGGAATCGTCGGCGCCGCCGCTGGTGCACGCGAGCAACAGCGTCAGCACGGGCACCAGCACTGCGCCGAACCGGACGGGTCGGAGCCGCATGCCGCCAGTCTGCCCGGTTCGCGTCAGTCGATCAGATCGCGCACCGCAACGGTTTGGTCCCGGCCGGGGCCCACTCCGATCGCCGAGATCGGCGCCCGGATCATCTTCTCCAGGGCGGCGACATACGCGCGGGCATTGCGCGGCAGGTCGTCGAGGCTGCGGGCCGCGGAGATGTCCTCGTCCCAGCCCGGGAACGATTCGTACACCGGTACGGCGCGGGCGAAGTCGGCCTGGTTCATCGGCAGCTCGTCGAACC
Source organism: Pseudonocardiales bacterium (assembly GCA_032160775.1). Classification (GTDB taxonomy): domain Bacteria; phylum Actinomycetota; class Actinomycetes; order Mycobacteriales; family Jatrophihabitantaceae; genus Jatrophihabitans. The sequence goes on from JAVHVB010000357.1 coordinate 8,389, forward strand.
GCTTGCCGTTCACCTCGTAGGCCACACAGACCGGCACCTCGGCGAGGCCGGTGAGCACGTCCAGCTTGGTCAGCACGAAGTCGGTGACGCCGTTGATCCGAGTCGCGTACCGGCCGATCACGGCGTCGAACCAGCCGCAACGCCGGGGCCGTCCGGTGGTGGTGCCGAACTCGGCGCCGACTGTCCGCAGCAGTTCGCCGCGGCCATCCGGGCCGTCGAGCAATTCGGTCGGGAACGGTCCTTCGCCGACCCGGGTCGTATAGGCCTTGATGACCGCGATCACCCGGCTGATCCGGGTCGGCGGGATGCCGCTGCCCGTGCAGGCGCCGCCCGCGGTCGCGCTCGAGGACGTGACGTAGGGGTAGGTCCCGTGGTCGACGTCGAGCAGCGTCGCCTGGCCGGCCTCGAGGACGACGGTCTCGCCACGGTCGAGCAGCTGTTCCAGCAGCAGCGGCGTGTCCGCCACCATCGGCCGCAGCCGGTCGGCGTAGCCGGCGAGCTCGGCCACCACCGCGTCGACGTCGAAGCCCTTCCGGTTGTAGATCTTCACCAGGATCTGGTTCTTCAGGTTGAGCGCGCCGCTGACCTTCGCGTGCAGGACGTCCTCGTCGAACAGATCCTGTACCCGGATGCCGATTCGGTTCATCTTGTCCGCGTAGGTGGGCCCGATGCCGCGGCCCGTGGTGCCGATCTTCGAATTGCCCAGGAACCGCTCGGTGATCTTGTCGAGGGTGCGCCCGTACGGCGTGATCACGTGCGC
>JAVHVB010000358.1:0-2678 GCA_032160775.1 Pseudonocardiales bacterium
GCGAACACCGAGCACCGCGGTCCCTTGGCGCAGCTTGGGCGGCTCCGGCATGCCGCTCGGCCGCCCGAGCGACGGCAGGTTCGGCCGGGTCGGTGGCAGCGGTGGCTGACCGCCGCGACGCCGGGCCCGCTTCTCGCGCGCCTCGGCAACCGCACCGGCCAGACCGTCGGGATGCCGGGCGATCGTGTACATCAGCAACAGCGCGTTCAGCATGAGTGCGATGCCGTCGATGCTGTGGTGGAACAGGCTCGTGAAGGGTCCGTTTATCAAGTGCAGCCAGACCGGTAGCAGGATCGCGAAGAACGCCGCCGCGACGACGCCGACCCTGCTTCCCAGGCCGCCGATGACGACGATGACGACGAGCAGCAGGGACTGCGAGTAGTCGAAGGTGTCGCCGGTGACGGTCCCGAACGCGGTGCCATAAACAGCACCGCCGACGCCGGCGACAGCGCCGGACAGCGTGAATGCCAGCAGCTTGTAGCGGGCCACGTCGATGCCGAAGGAGGCGGCGACTTTCTCGTCCGCCTTCACCGCCTGGAACGCCCTGCCGAAGCGGGAGTGAACGAGGTTGACGTCGAGCCACCAGATGAGGACCAGCGCAACCGCAGCGATCGCGAGGAAGTCGGCGTTGCCCGAGATGGCGTGGGTCCCGACGTACGGCCGCGGCAGGACCTTGCCGGCGGAGCCCCCGCCGATGCGCTCGAACCGGAACAGCCACTGCCAGGCGGCGTACGCGACGGCGATGGTCACAACAGCGAGGTACAGACCGCGCAGCCGCAGTGCCGGTAGGCCGACGAGCAGCGCCAGGATGGCGCCTGCTGCGGCGGCGAACGCCACCCCGGCGAGCCAGGGGTAGCGCAAGTCGTTGACGCCGGTGACGATCCCGGTCGCGAACGCCCCGATGCCGACGAAGGCGAACTGGCCGAGAGACACCTGGCCGGCGTAGCCCATCAGGATGTTGAGCGAGATCGCCGCAATGCCGAAGGCGCAGGCCCGGCACAGCAGCAACGCGTTGGGATCGGACAGGATCGGCGTGCGCCCCACAAGCGGCGGCAAGACGGCGGCGGCGACGAGCGCGATCAGCATCGTCGGGACGGGCAGCCGGCGTGCCGACACCCGGGCGGTGAGGGTCGCAGCGGTCATGCCCCGACCCCCGCGGGCTTCCCGGTGGCCAGTGCCTGCGGCTCGGCGAACCGCCGCCGGACCTCGGGCGCGAAGGCCCGACCGAGCAGCACGACCAGCAGGATGACGAGGACGACGATGTACTGCAGGCCGCTCACCCCGAACGAACCGAGGTAACGGCTCGATGCCGACTGAGCCAGCCCGAGCACAACGCCGCCGACGAAGGCACCGGGCAGGCTGGTCAGCCCGCCGATGACAGCTGCTGCGAGCCCGATGACGAACAGCTCGCTGGCGTAGCCGGGTGCGACCACTCCGACACTCGGCTCGACGAGCAGCGCCGCCAGGCCGGACAGGCCGGCGCCGACCGACCAGACTGTCAGCGTCACCCGCGACAGGGGTACACCGACGAGGCGCACAGCCCCCGGATCCTGCGCGGCAGCCAGGATGCCAAGCCCGAAGTCGCTGCGGCGCAGGGCGGACTGCAGGCCGAAGCCCAGCCCCAGCGCCAGTACGAGGGCGGCGACCTGCCACGGCCGCACGACGACGTTGTCGATGATGAAGTAGTAGTTCTTCGTCGGCGGCTCGAGGTTGCGGGGGCTCGCACCGAAGAAGAAGAACTCGGCCGCCAGCAAGAACAGGCCCAGACCCACGGTGAGCACGACCGTTGCGACAGGGTCAGCTGTCACCATCCGGCGTACGAAGAGAAACTCGAAGGCGCCACCGAGCAGCGTTGCCAGCGCGATGGCGCCGAGGGCACCGACGAACCAGGGCAACCCGACGTCGGCCACGAGGAAGTACGCGAAGTAGAGCGAGACGGTGCCGATCTCACCGTGGGCGAAGGTGAGCACGCCGGTGCCGCGGTACACGAGCACGACGCCGAGGGCGAAGATCGCGTAGATCCCGCCGTTGATCAGGCCGAGGACGAGGACCTGGAGCATCAGGGGCGCACGCAGAGAGCGGTGTTGCGCCAGTTGACCTTGCCCGACGGCGAGTTGTAGGTCTCCATGAAGTTGAGCGAGTCCGATCCGTGGAAGCCGTCGCCCGAGAAGTTGATCGGACAGCTGCTGCTCGAGGGGCGCTGGTCCTTGTTGTAGCTGCGCATGACGTCGATGAACTTGTCGCGGGTGCAGTCCTTGCCGCACTGCATGAGCTGCACGTAGAGCGCTTTCTGGCCGACCCAGTTGAGGAACAGGAGGTCCCCGCCGATGCCGCCGAGGTCGATGCCGCTGTCGTACTTCGCGTACTGCCGCTCGAACTCCCTGACGTCGTCGGCGTAGCTGGCGAATCCGCCGGAGTAGTCGCCCTTGGAGTACGCCGGGTACATCGCCACCCCGTCGAGCGGGGGGTTCATCGCGTCGCTTCCGAGCGTCTGGCTGGTCAGGTTGAACGGGAACAGCAGCCAGTGCGGGTTGAACTGCTGCGACTTGGCCTGCTTGAGCAGCTCCGTGGACTCGAGGGCGTTCATCCACGCCCACACGACGTCGACGTTGGCGTTCTTCATCGTGAGCAGATCGTCGGTGTAGCTGCCCTTGTTGTTGGCAACCTTGGTGTCGGCC
>JAVHVB010000359.1:0-3066 GCA_032160775.1 Pseudonocardiales bacterium
GGGCCCGGTGCGATGTCCTCCTACGTCGAGCTCGGACCGTCGCTCGTCACCCTCGACGGCCACTTCGGCTTCGGCCCGGTCACCGCCGTCGACGCATGCCACCGGGCCACGGAGCTGGCGAGGCGGACCGGCGTCGGCGTGGTGCTGGTCCGGCACAGCAACCATCTCGGCATGCTCGCGTACTATCTGGAGCGCATCGCCCGCGCCGGTGACGTCGCGATAGTGCTCAGCACGACTGAAGCCGTCGCCCGGCCCGCGGGAGGCGTCGAACGGCTGCTCGGCTCGAATCCGATCGGCGTCGCCTTCCCCGCCGACCCGCCGTTCGTTCTGGACATGAGCACCACAGCGACGTCGGTGGGCGCACTGCTGCACGCCCAACGCCACGGCGAACCCATTCCGCCGGGCTGGGCGGTGGATGAGTTGGGTCAATCGACCGAGGACCCCGACGCGGCACTGCGCGGCGCGCTCAACCCGTTCGGCGGGGTGAAGGGGTACGGACTGTCCCTTGCCGTCGCGCTGATGTCCGGGGCGCTGACCGGAACGGCCACCGGGCCGCGCGTGCACGGCGTGCTGGACACCCGCCTGGTGTCCACCAAGGGCGAGGTGTTCCTCGTTCTCGATCCGCGTCGGTTGCCGTGGGGCGACGAGGTGAGCGCGCGGGCAACCGCCTACCTGGCCGAGGTGCGGCGCAGTTCACCGGTCGACCCTGCCCACCCGGTGCTCATCCCGGGTGATCGCGGCCGCGTCCGGGCCAGCTTGGCCAGGGGCCAGGACCGGTTGCGGTTGACCGCGCAGCTTTGGGCGGAGCTGAACCGGCGCGCGGACGGCAGGTTCGACTGACGCGGGCCTGGGCATACGCTGCCTGCCGTGCGCGTCGTCTCGCTGCTGCCCTCCGCGACGGAGATCGTCGCGGCGCTGGGCCGCTACGACGATCTCGTCGGTGTCACCTTCGAGTGCGACGAGCCGGCCGCCGCGCGTACGGACAAGGCGGTCGTCGTCGGCGGCCGGGACACGCGGGGGATGAGCCCCGCCGCCATCGACGAGTACGTGCGCGCGCAGCTCGCATCCGGTGCCGACCTGTACACGCTGCACGCCGATGCCCTCGCCGGCCTGGCCGCCGACGTCGTGATCACCCAGGATCTCTGCCGGGTGTGCGCAGTCCCGTCCGACCAGGTCGACAGCGCACTGCTGCATCTCGGCTGCGACGGCGCCGACGTAGTCTCGCTCGACCCGTACACCCTGGACGACGTGCTCGCGACGATCGGCACCGTCGGCGCGCACATCGGCGCGCCGGACGAGGCCGCCGAACTCGTCACATCACTGCGCCGCCGGCTCGCCACCCTGGCCGCCGCGGTCGCCGGCCGGCGACGGCCGAGGGTGGCGGTCATCGAGTGGGTCGACCCGCCGTTCCGGGCCGGCCACTGGATCCCGGATCTCGTCAGCGCGGCCGGCGGTGACCCGGTGGCGAGCAACCCTGGCGCGCCGTCCACGCAGACGAGCTGGGACGAGATCGCGGCCGCCGACCCAGAGGTGGTTCTCGTGTCGCCGTGCGGGTTCCATCTCGACGGTGCGATCGCGCAGGCCGAACTGGTCGTCGACCGGTTCCCGGACGCGCAGGTGTGGGCCATTGACGCCGACGGTCTCGTCGTGCGCCCGGGCCCGCGGGTCGTGACCGGCGCCGAGGCGCTGGCTGCGATCCTGCACCCCGGCGCGGTCCCGGCTCCGCCTCAGGGAGTCATTGCCCGCATCCGCTAGCTCGACAAGGTTGGGCCGTCACGACTGGAACGGCTGCCGCACCTCCTCCGCGGCCGATCGCGCGTCGTCGGCCGTCGCGGAGGCGGCCTGTCCCGCGGTCTCCTTCACCTGCTCGACGGCGTGCATCGCCGGTTCCTTCAACTCCTCGGCAATCTCGCTCGCCTTCTGCTGAAGCGGTTCGCGCGCCCTGGCCTCGGCGAGCTCGACCACCTGCTGCTCGCTCTCGGTCGCCGGGACGAGCGAGGACAGGATCATGCCGATCCCGAAGGCCACCACTCCGGCCGCCAGTGGGCTGCCCTGCGTCTGCTTGCGCACCGCCTGCGGAGCCGAGGCGGCCGTGTCGCCGAGCGAGGAGGCGGTGTCCTTGATCTGGGTAGTGTCCGGGAGCGCACCCATCACCCGCTCCCGAGCCGAGGCGGCGCTGTTCTTGACCCGCTCGACGCGCCGCCCCACCACGCGTCCCGGCGACACCTTTTCGGTGAACCGGTCCACGTCGGTGCGCAGGCTCTCGCGGGTGTTCTCGATGTCTCGCTGAATCTGTTCCGGGCTACTCATGTCGTCTCCTAATGTCCCTTGAGAGCGCCCGGAACCTCCCGGACGGTTTCCACGGTTCGTTCCGGCTTGGGGTTGACCGCGCGCAGCTTGCTGCGTGCGCTCGTGAACAGCACACCGCCGATCGCCGCCCAGACCAGCGCGACGATCACCGCGGCCCAACCCGGATCCATCGCATTGCTCAGCGCCGCCCACAGCGCGACCGACAAGAACAGGATCACCATGTAACCGGCGAAGCCCGCCCCCCCGAACATGCCCGCGGCTTTGCCGGCCTTGCTCGCCTCGGTCTTGATCTCGGCCTTGGCCAGTTCGACTTCTTGGCGCAGCAGTGTGGACACGTCCCGCGACAGATCGCTGATCAGCTCGCCGACAGAAGCCTGGCTGATGTCGTCCGCGCCGCCGAGCTGCTCGCTGTGCCGTGGCGCACTCACTGCCACGACCCATTGCCGGGAAAGGCCTGAGTCTGCTCACTCTGCGTGGGCGGCGGGAGCGCCGGCCCGGTCTGGGGTGCCCCATAGCTCGGCGTCGAGTAGCTGGGTGTCGAGTAACTCGGCGTCGAGTTCTCCGGCGGCGAGTAGGCGGTCTCGCTCTGCGGGGCGGAGGCCGACGATGCCGATGGTGCGGCACTGCCCCCGTTCGAGGCGGCGCCGGCGGTGTCGTCGCCGGTGTGCACCTGGACCGCGCCGCGTGCCAGTCGCCCGGCAACCACGCCGGCAGCGAGGGCGCCGATCAAGAACGTTCCCGGGCGCTGCCGAGCGA
>JAVHVB010000360.1:0-8204 GCA_032160775.1 Pseudonocardiales bacterium
CTCGTCCTACGCCTACGAGCGGGTGCCCAAGAGCGAGGTCGAGGAACTCATCCTCGAAGAGGTCCCCGACATCGACTACACCGACATCGGCGGCCTGGCCTCCCAGATCGAGGCCATCCGCGACGCCGTCGAGCTGCCGTTCCTGCACGCCGACCTCTTCCGCGAGCACCAGCTCCGCCCGCCGAAGGGCATCCTGCTCTACGGCCCGCCCGGTTGCGGCAAGACGCTCATCGCGAAGGCGGTCGCCAACTCGCTCGCCAAGCAGGTGCAGAAGGTGCACGGCGGCGACGAGCGGGCCACCGCGTTCTTCCTGAACATCAAGGGCCCGGAACTGCTGAACAAGTACGTCGGCGAGACCGAGCGGCACATCCGGCTCGTGTTCCAGCGGGCCCGGGAGAAGGCGAGCGACGGCACACCGGTCATCGTCTTCTTCGACGAGATGGACTCGATCTTCCGCACCCGCGGGTCCGGCGTCAGTTCCGACGTCGAGAACACGATCGTCCCGCAGCTGCTCAGCGAGATCGACGGCGTCGAAGGACACGAGAACGTCATCGTCATCGGCGCGTCGAACCGCGAGGACATGATCGACCCGGCGATCCTGCGGCCGGGCCGGTTGGACGTCAAGATCAAGATCGAACGGCCGGACGCGGAGGCGGCGCGCGACATCTTCTCCAAGTACATCCGGCCCGATCTGCCCATCCACGCCGACGACCTGGCCGAGCACGACGGCTCGCCCGAGGCCACGGTCGCGGCGATGATCCAGCACACCGTCGAGCGGATGTACTCCGAGTCGGAGGAGAACCGGTTCCTCGAGGTCACCTACGCCAACGGCGACAAGGAGACGCTCTACTTCCGGGACTTCAACTCCGGCGCGATGATCCAGAACATCGTCGACCGCGGCAAGAAGATGGCGATCAAGGACCTGCTCACCACCGGGCAGCGGGGCCTGCGCATGTCGCACCTGCTCGCCGCGTGCGTGGACGAGTTCCGGGAGAACGAGGACCTGCCGAACACCACCAACCCCGACGACTGGGCGCGCATCTCCGGCAAGAAGGGCGAGCGGATCGTGTACATCCGCACGCTCGTGTCCGGCAAGGGCACCGACACCGGTCGCGCGATCGACACCGTCGGCAACACGGGTCAATACCTCTAACCCTGAAGTCGTCGGCCCCTGGGTACGCGTACACGTCACGTGGGCGGACAACTCGGGTGGTTGAGTAGTCACTCGTGACGTTCTGGGAAGCGGTGCTCGTTGCCGCTGCCGGTGTGTGGGCGGGCGCGATCAACACGGTCGTGGGCTCCGGCACGCTGATCACCTTCCCGGCCCTGCTCGGCGTCGGCCTGTCGCCGATCAGTGCGAACGTGTCGAACGCCCTCGGCTTGTTTCCCGGATCGTTCGTCGGCGCCTACGGCTACCGCCGCGAACTCGAGGGACAGAGCCGACGCGCGGTGCTCCTGTCGACGGCGTCCGCGCTGGGAGCGCTGAGCGGCGCAATCCTGCTGCTGGCGCTGCCGCCGGGGGCGTTCAAGGCGATCGTGCCGGCGCTCATCGCAATCGCGCTGGTGCTGGTCGTGTTCGGCAAGCAGATCACCACGTGGCTCGTCGCGCGGGGCCGGGCCGCCCGCGAACACGTGAGCGTCGACCTGTGGCTCGTCTCGCTGTTCACCGGCATCTACGGCGGCTACTTCGGCGCGGCGCAAGGCGTGCTGCTCATGGCGTTCCTCGGGTTGTTCCTCGCCGAGTCGCTGCAACGCCAGAACGCGCTGAAGAACGTCCTGGCCGGCGTGACGAACCTCGTTGCGGCGATCTTCTTCGTCGTCGTCGCCGTCGACAAGGTCAACTGGACGGCCGCCGCGCTCATCGCAGGCGGGTCGATCGTCGGCGGTGTGATCGGCGCGCGGGTCGGTCGTCGACTCTCACCGACGCTGCTGCGCGTGACGATCGTCGTCGTCGGCATCGCCGCGATGGTGAAGCTGCTCATCTGACCGCTTCCACCCGCCGCGGGAGCCCGCTGGCTAGTCTTCCCGCATGGGACTCGTGATTGGCATCATCGTCGGCGTCGTTGTCGTGCTGCTGCTGTTGTGGATCGTTCTCTCCTACAACGGGCTGGTGCGGGCGCGTAACGCGTTCAAGAACGCCTTCGCTCAGATCGACGTGCAGTTGCAGCGTCGGTTCGACCTGATCCCGAACCTCGTCGAGACCGCGAAGGCCTACATGGCGCACGAGCGGCAGACCCTCGAGGCGGTGACGAACGCGCGCGCCGCTGCGATGGCCGGACTGAGCGCAGCGCAGCAGAACCCGGGTGACCCGGTGGCGATGAAGAAGCTGGCCGATTCACAGGGCCAGCTGGCCGGCGCACTCGGCCGGTTCAACGTCGCCGTCGAGGCCTACCCGGATCTCAAGGCCAGCCAGAACATGATGCAGCTGTCCGAGGAACTCACCTCGACGGAGAACCGCGTCGCCTTCTCCCGGCAGGCGTACAACGACGCGGTGATGACCTACAACAACAAGCGCGAGACATTCCCCGCCTCGCTCGTGGCCGGCACGTTCAACTTCACCCCGGCAGCCCAGTGGGAGATCGCGCCGGACCACCCGGAGACCCGCGAAGCGCCAAAGGTGCAGTTCTAGCCCGACGCCGCAGATCACGCAGTGGACTTCTACGAACGGCAGCGAGCCGCGCGCGGGACGAGCGTGCGGCTCGTCCTGCTGTTCACGCTCGCCGTCGTCTCGATCGTGGCGCTGAACGACCTCGTCGTCGTCATCCTCTTCAACAGCGACCCGACGGGCACGATCGTCGGCTGGGTGGTCGTGGTCACCATCGTCACGTTGCTGATCATCGGTGCCGGCACGGCGTCGAAGATGATCGCGCTGCGCGCCGGGGGAGCGGCCGTCGCCCAGTCGGTCGGTGCGACCGCGGTGGACCCCTCGACCCGGGACCCGCGGTTGCGCCGGTTCGTCAACATCGTCGAGGAGATGTCGATCGCGTCCGGGGTCCCGGTACCGCGGTTGTTCGTGCTCGAGCAGGAACCCGGCATCAACGCCTTCGCCGCCGGATACAGCCCGGCCGACGCGGCGGTCACCGTGACGTCCGGGGCGCTCGACACGCTGAACCGCGACGAGTTGCAGGGCGTCATCGGCCATGAGTTCAGCCACGTCCTGAACGGCGACATGCGGCTCAACGTCCGGTTGATCGGCTTGCTCAACGGGATCCTGTTGCTCGGCCTGGTCGGGTTGCGCTTCCTGCAGTTCGGCGGTCGGTCCCGCGACAAGGCGGGCGCCGCAATCCTCGTCGTCGCGCTGGCCATGGTCATTCTCGGCTTCGTCGGACAGTTCTTCGCCGGCCTGATCCAGGCGGCCGTCGGCCGGCAACGCGAATGGCTGGCCGATGCCTCCGCCGTCCAGTTCACCCGGCAGACGAACGGCCTCGTCGGCGCGCTGAAGAAGATCGCCGGGCTGCCGAACGGGTCGAAGCTCACGGACAAGCACGGCGCCAAGCAGGTTAGCCACATGCTCTTCGGCGAGGGCGCCGGCCGGTTCAGCTCGCTGTACGCGACGCACCCACCGCTGGAGAAGCGAATCGCGGCGCTCGACCCGTCCGTCACGCCCGACCAGATCGCCCAGCTGATGCAGCAGTACGCCCAGCAGCCGCCCGACGGGATGGCCGAGGACGTGCAGCTGGACTTCGCCGAGCCGGTCCGGTCGCCCGCTCCACGGCCGGCGCCGGCCGCGCCAAGTGTGCAGGTGGACCCGGCGCAGGTCGCCCGCAGCGTCGGCGCGTTGACGGCCGACGACCTCGCCCGCGGCGCCGCGCTCGCCCGCCGCATTCCCGAGGACTACCGGGCGCTCGCGAGCGAACAGAGCAATGCGGTGCCGTTGCTCATGGCGATGCTGGTCGACCCCCGCCCGGACGTGCGTGCCGCCCAACTGGCCACCGTCGGTACGCGACTCGGCCCGCGTGTCGCGGCCACCGCACAGACACTCGCCGACGAGCTGGACCGGTTGGAACCGATCCTGCGGCTCCCCGTCGTCGCCATCGCCGCGCCCCAACTCGTCGGCCGGCCGCAGGCCGAACGGGACGCGCTGGTCGCGGTGCTCGACGAACTCGCCCGCGCGGACGCGGCCATCACTGTCTTCGAGTACTGCCTGATCCGGCTCGTCGGCAGTTACCTGCTCGACGCCGGGTCACCGGCGCGCCGGTCCCGGCCCGGACGGGCTTCGGTGACCGGCATGCAGGACGCGGCTCTCAGCCTGCTCGCCGCACTCGCCGCGGCCGGCAACGACGATCCCGCTGCCGCCGAACGAGCCTTTCGCGCGGGACTCGCCCGGCTGCTGCCGGGGACGTCGCTGCCCTACACACCGCCCGTCGAGGTGTGGCGCACCCTGGACGCCGGCTGGTCGGCGCTCGACGCGCTCGACGCGCGCAACAAGCAGGTGCTCATCGAGGCGCTGGTCGCGGCCGTCCGGGACGACGGCGTGCTGGCCGTGGCCGAGGCGGAGCTACTGCGCACGACGTGCGCATTGCTGCACTGCCCGCTTCCCCCGCTCATTGGATAGGCACCACGTAGCCTGGGGACGTGAGCGAAGCTTGCGAGCGAACCATGGGCATTGGGCTTTGCCGCTCAGCCTCCAGAGCGAAGCGAGGCTGAGCGTGTCAGTGCGCCGGGTGATGGGTACCGAGGTCGAGTACGGCGTCAGCATGCCCGGCCAGCCGACTGCCAACGCGATGCTGCTGTCCGCCCAGGTCGTCAACGCCTACGCGAGCACGCTGCCCGCCGGCCGCGCCCGCCGGGCGAGCTGGGACTTCGAGGAGGAGTCGCCGCTGCGCGACGCCCGCGGCTTCGACCTCGGCGGATCCGGCGCCGGTGGCGCCATCGCGCAGGAGTTCATCGACGCCGAAGAGGACGCCGGGATGGCGAACGTCATCCTGCCCAACGGCGCGCGGCTCTACGTCGACCACGCGCACCCGGAGTACTCCAGCCCGGAGGTCACCAACCCGCTCGACGCGGTGCGCTGGGACAAGGCCGGCGAGCTGGTGATGCTCGCGGCCGTGCGGCGGCTGGCGACGATGCCGGGCGTGGCGACATCGGTCAACCTGTACAAGAACAACACCGACAACAAGGGCGCCTCGTACGGCGCGCACGAGAACTACCTCTGCCGCCGGGACACCCCCTTCGCCACCCTCGTCCGGCATCTGGTCCCGTTCTTCGTCACCCGGCAGGTCATCTGCGGCGCAGGCCGCGTCGGGCTCGGCCAGGACGGCCGGACCGGCGGTTTCCAGATCGCGCAGCGCGCCGACTTCTTCGAGGTCGAGGTCGGCCTCGAGACCACGCTGAAGCGGCCGATCGTGAACACCCGCGACGAACCGCACGCCGACGCCGACCGGTACCGCAGGCTGCATGTGATCATCGGCGACGCCAACATGTCGGAGATCTCGACCTACCTCAAGGTGGGCACGGCCGCGCTCGTGCTCGAAATGATCGAGACGAACTTCCTGGCCGACGACCTCGCCATCAACGCGCCGGTGCGCGAGCTGCACGAGGTGTCGCACGACGCCTCGCTGCGCCACGTCATCGCGCTGGCCGACGGCCGGAGCATCACCGCGCTCGATCTGCAGGGGGAGTACCTCGACCGCGCGCGCAAGTTCGTCGACGACCGGTACGGCGACGACGTCGACGCGCAGACCGCCGACGTCCTGGCGCGCTGGGAATCGGTGCTCACCCGGCTGGCCGCCGACCCCATGCAACTCGCCGGCGAACTCGACTGGGTGGCCAAGCTGCGGCTGCTCCAGGGGTACCGGGAGCGCGACGGGCTGGACTGGGACTCGCCGCGCCTGCAACTGGTCGACCTGCAGTACTCCGACATCCGGCCGGAGAAGGGGCTCTATCACCGGCTCGTCGCGCGCGGCGCGATGCAGACGCTGCTCGCGCCGGGCAGCGCCGAGGCCGCGGTGCAGGCTCCGCCCGACGACACCCGCGCCTACTTCCGCGGTGAGTGCCTGCGCCGGTACGGCCCGTCGGTCGCGGCCGCGTCCTGGGATTCGGTGATCTTCGACGTCGGCCGCGAGTCACTCGTCCGGGTACCGATGCTGGAGCCGCAGCGCGGCACCCGCGCGCACGTCGGCGAATTGCTCGACCGCTGCGCGACGGCAGCCGAGCTGATCGAGGAGCTCAACGCCGCACGCTGACCCGGTGTGACGGCTCGCCGAGCTGGGTAACCTCCGCACGAATTTTTCCGACAATTGCGACGCGCCTGATGAGCTGTCGCACGCGGAGGCGGAGGTACGCGGAGTGCGGCGGACACGAAGCCGGTCCGGCATCGCCCTCGGAGCGGTTGCGGCGCTCCTCGCGGGGACGCTGATCGACGTTGACACATCGTCGGCGGGCCTCCCGCCCGGCTCCGCGCCCGGCGCACCCGGCCGGCCCAGCAACTGGGTCAAGGGGGACAAGGACGGCTTCGGCACGTCGCGCAGCACCGCGAGCAAGGTCTGGTACACGCTGCGCGCCGGCGAATTGAGCGAGGTCTACTACCCGCGCATCGACACGCCCAGCACGCGCGACACGCAACTGATCATCACCGACGGCCGGACCTTCACCGACCGGGAACGCACCGACACGGTGCACACGGTGCGGTTGCTCGACGCGAAGAGCCTGGTCTACCAGCAGATCGACCGGGCGAAATCCGGACGGTATGTGATCACCAAGACCTACGTCACCGATCCGCGTCGCTCGACCGTCCTCGTCCACGTCAGCTTCCGCTCGCTGACCGGCGAGCCGTACCGGGTCTTCGTGCTGCACGATCCGGCCCTGTCGATGACCGGCAACGACGACACCGGCAGCACGCAGGACGGTGCTCTCGTCGCGACGGACGGCACGAACAGTGGGGCCGTGGTCGCGTCGTCCGGCTTCCGGCGGACCTCGAGCGGCTATCTGGGTGTCAGCGACGGTTGGACCGATCTCGCGGGTGACCACCACATGGACTGGTCGTACACGGCACCGGCCGCGGGCAACGTGGTGCAACTCGGCCGTACCCGGCTGACCGGCCTGGCAGGGCGCCGGCAGCTGACGCTGGCGCTGGGCTTCGGGCACACGGGCGCGCAGGCGATCGCCGCGGCGCGCGGCTCGCTGGACTCCGGGTTCGCGAGTTCGCGCAGCCGTTACTCGGCCGGCTGGCACCGCTACCTGGCGTCGTTGAAGCCGGTGCCTGCGCCGGCCGCGCAGTTCGCGGGCGAATACCGCGTGTCGCAACTGGTTCTCGCCGGCAGCGAGGACAAGACCTACCGCGGCGGCTTCGTCGCCGCGCCGGGCCGGCCGTGGGCGTGGGCGAACGTCCTGCAGGACCTCGCCGTGTACCACGCCGTGTGGTCCCGGGATCTGTACGAGATCGCGACCGCGCTGATCGCGATGGGCGACCGGGCCGCCGCCGCGCGCGCCCTGCGCTACCTGTTCACCGTGCAGGAGCAGCCGGACGGCTCGTACCCGCAGAACAGCCGCCTGGACGGCAGCCCGGTGTTCGGCGGGCTGCAGATGGACGAGGTGTCGTTCCCGACACTGCTCGCCTGGCAGCTGCACCACACCGGCGCGACCGCGTGGCAGCACATCCGGCGCTCGGAGGACTACGTCGTCCAGCACGGCCCGAGCACCCCGGGCGACCGGTGGGAGAACGCCGAGGGCTACTCACCGGCAACCATCGCCGCGGAGATCGCCGGCCTGATCGTCGGCGCCCGGATCGCGGCACACAACGGTGCGGCCGGGCGCGCCCACCAGTACCGCGCGACCGCCGACCGTTGGCGGATGAACCTGCGGCGGTGGACGGTCACGACGAACGGGCCGCTGAGCAGCAGCCCCTACTTCCTGCGCATCACCGACGGCCACGCGAACGCCGCGACGAAGCTACAGCTCTCCGACGGCGGGCCGCTGATCGATCAACGCCGGGTACTGGACCCCAGCTTCCTCGAACTCGTGCGACTCGGCGTGCTCTCCGCGCACGATCCGGCGATCGTCAGCACCGTTCACCTGGTGGACGCGAAGCTCGGCTACCAGACGGCGAACGGGCCGTTCTGGCACCGGGCGAGCTTCGACGGGTACGGCGAGAAGCGGGACGGATCGCAGTGGGAGCCGACGGACACCGGCTCGCACATCACCCATGGTCGCGGCTGGCCGCTGCTGACCGGCGAGCGGGGCGAGTACCGCCTGGCCGGCGGGCA
>JAVHVB010000361.1:0-5055 GCA_032160775.1 Pseudonocardiales bacterium
GAGCCGGACGTCTCCGGGGTACCCGACCGCGCCATGCAGTACGGGGCCGAGATCGCCCGCGCGATCGACTGCCGCCGGGAACTGGTCGAAGAGGGCTACGCCGCGCTCGCCTGCGGCGCGTTCCACGTGCGCTCGGCCGGCCGCGCGTACTTCAACACGACCCCGCTGGGCCGCGCGGTCACCGGGACCCTGCTCGTGCGCGCGATGCGGGCCGACGACGTGCACATCTGGGGCGACGGTTCGACGTTCAAGGGCAACGACATCGAGCGGTTCTACCGCTACGGACTGCTCACGAACCCAGCGCTGCGCATCTACAAGCCGTGGCTCGACGCGGACTTCGTCACCGAGCTGGGCGGCCGGGCCGAGATGAGCCAGTGGCTGCACGAACACGACCTGCCCTACCGGGACAGCAAGGAGAAGGCGTACTCGACCGACGCGAACATCTGGGGTGCCACGCACGAGGCGAAGACGCTGGAGCACCTGGACGTCTCACTGGAGATCGTCGAACCGATCATGGGCGTGCGGTTCTGGGACCCGGCGGTGCCGATCGACGCCGAGGACGTCACCCTCGGGTTCGTCGCCGGCCGGCCGGTCTCGATCAACGGAATCGACTACGACGACCCGGTGGCGCTCGTCCATGCGGCGAACGAGGTGGGCGGACGGCACGGGCTGGGCATGTCCGACCAGATCGAGAACCGGATCATCGAGGCCAAGTCGCGCGGCATCTACGAGGCTCCGGGCATGGCTTTGATCTGGATCGGCTATGAGCGGTTGCTGAACGCTATCCACAACGAGGACACGATCGCGAACTACCACGCAGCAGGGCGCAGGCTCGGCCGGCTGCTGTACGAGGGGCGCTGGCTCGACCCGCAGTCGCTGATGTTGCGTGAGTCGATCCAGCGGTGGATCGCGTCGCTGGTGACCGGCGAGGTGACGCTGCGGCTGCGCCGCGGCGAGGACTATTCGGTCCTCGACACGCGCGGCCCCGCGCTGTCCTACCACCCGGACAAGCTGTCGATGGAGCGCACCGAGAACGCCGCGTTCGGCCCGGTCGACCGGATCGGCCAGCTGACGATGCGCAACCTCGACATCGCCGACTCGCGGGCCAAGCTCGAGCAGTATGCGGGGCAGCCGATGGATCAGGGCCAGGTACTCGTGGAGCACGGCATCTTGTACGGCGAGCTGCCGGCCGGCGGTGCGGAGATCATCGCCGCCAACCCGGAGCTCACCGGCAATGAGGAAGCCGTGCTGGAGGAAGCCGCGATGGAGTCCGGCGTTGACTGAGGAATCTCCACGGCTCTGGGGAGCCCGGTTCAGCGGCGGCCCGTCCGACGCGCTGGCGAAGCTGTCCGTGTCGGTGCACTTCGACTGGCGGCTCGCCCCGTACGACCTGCGGGCGTCCAAGGCGCACGCCCGGGTGCTGCACGGTGCCGGCCTGCTCACCGACGACGAGGCCACCCGGATGCTGCTCGCGCTGGACGAACTGGGCGAGGCGGTGCGTAGCGGGGAGTTCCGGCCGACCGTCGCCGACGAGGACGTGCACACCGCGCTCGAACGTGGGCTGCTGGAACGGCTTGGGAGCCTCGGCGGCAAGCTGCGCGCCGGCCGCAGCCGCAACGATCAGGTGGCCACCGATCTACGCCTGTACCTGCGCGACCACGCGCGCCGGGTCGTGCACGCCATCGCCGATCTCGAGACCGCGCTGATCGGCCAGGCGGATCGGCACCCGGACGCGGCGATGCCGGGCATGACCCACCTTCAGCACGCCCAGCCGGTGCTGTTGGCGCACCACCTGCTCGCGCACGTCCACGCCCTCGCCCGCGACGTCGACCGGTTGCAGGACTGGGACCGGCGCGCCGCCGTGTCGCCGCTCGGCTCGGGCGCGCTCGCCGGGTCGTCGCTTCCGCTGGACCCCGAGGCGGTCGCCCGCGAGCTCGGCTTCGACACGCCCGCCGCGAACTCGATCGACGCCGTGTCCGACCGCGACTTCGCCGCCGAGTTCCTCTTCATCACGGCCCTGCTCGGAGTGCACCTGAGCCGGATCGGCGAGGAAGTCATCCTTTGGGTGACGCCGGAGTTCGGCTGGGCCAAGCTCGACGACGCCTGGTCGACCGGGTCGTCGATCATGCCGCAGAAGAAGAATCCGGACATCGCCGAGCTGGCTCGCGGCAAGTCCGGCCGGTTCATCGGCAACCTCACCGGTCTGCTCGCGACGCTGAAGGGCTTGCCGCTCGCCTACGACCGGGATCTGCAGGAGGACAAGGAGCCGGTCTTCGACAGTGTCGACCAGCTGCTGACCCTGCTGCCTGCCGTCACCGGGCTGATGGCCACTCTCGAGTTCGCCACCGACCGGCTCAGCGCCGCCGCGCCGGCCGGCTTCGCACTCGCCACCGACGTCGCCGAGTGGCTCGTCCGGCAAGGTGTGACGTTCCGCGAGGCCCACGAGATCAGCGGCGCGTTCGTGTCCTACTGCGAGCAGCGCGGCCTCGACCTGCCCGATCTCACCGACGAGCAGCTGGCCGGGGTCGACCCGCGGCTGACGCCCGAGGTGCGCTCGGTGCTCTCGGTCGAGGGTGCGCTGCGGGCGCGCTCGGCGGTCGGCGGCACGGCTCCGGAGCGCGTCGCCGAGCAGTCCGCCGCACTCACCGAACTGGTCCACCGGCACGTGGCCTGGGCCGGCCGCTGACCCCGCCGCCCATGACAACCGGAGTGAACGCTCGTTTCCATTTCGTGGCGCACCGTGCTCGGCGAAGCTCGGGCCTGTGACCGTCGATCGACGCCGCCTGGCCCGGCCGGCGCTGCAGGTCGCGCCGCGACTGGTGGGTGCGGTCGTCGCATCCGAGTTCGGGGGCGTCCGCGTCGCGATCCGGCTCACCGAGGTCGAGGCGTACGAGGGCGTCGACGACCCGGCCTCGCACGCGTTCCGCGGCCGGACGCCGCGCACCGAGGTGATGTTCGGTGCACCGGGCCACCTCTACTGCTACTTCACCTACGGCATGCACTGGTGCGCCAACATCGTGTGCGGGACGGACGGAGTCGCGGCGGCGGTGCTGCTGCGCGCCGGCGAGGTGATCGACGGCCGCGACGCCGCCCGGGCGCGCCGACCCACCGCCCGCCGCGACGTCGACCTCGCCCGCGGCCCTGCGCGACTGGCCACCTGCCTGGGGCTGGACCGGGACGCCAACGGCATCGATCTGTGCGCCCGCGATTCGGCCGTCCGGCTCGAATCGATGCCGACGTCCCGCCGTCGCGGGGTCACCGCGGGCCCGCGGGTCGGCATCGCCGCGGCGGCCGACCTGGCGTGGCGGTTCTGGCTGACCGGCGACCCGACGGTGTCGGCCTTCCGGCCGGGTGGCCGTCGGCGCCCGCACCCCGGCCAGGCAGACTGAGCAGGTGAGCGAACGGGAGCTGCCGCCGGACCTGCGAGAGGTGCACGAGGTCCTCGCATCCGGCGCGGCGCAGATCCTGCCTGCCGACGGGCTCGCAGAGCGGCTGCTCGCCGCGCGCGCCGAGAACCGCCCGCTGCGGGTGAAGCTCGGCATCGACCCCTCTGGCAGCGATCTGACGCTCGGCCACGCGGTCGTGCTGCGCAAGCTGCGTCAGTTCCAGGACCTCGGGCACACGGCCGTGCTCGTCGTCGGCGGGTTCACCGGTCAGGTCGGCGACCCGTCTGGCCGGACCAGCACCCGGACCGCCCAGAGCGCGGCGGACGTGGTCGCAAACGCGCGCGGCTACTTCGACCAGTTGATGCGCATCCTCGACCCGGACCGCACCGAAGTGGTCAACAACGCCGACTGGCTCGGCAGCATGAGCCTCGCCGACATCCTCGGCTACACCCGGCAGATCACAGTGGCGCAGTTGCTCGAGCGCGACGACTTCGCCCGCCGCTTCGCCGCGCAGCAGCCGATCAGCCTTTCCGAGTTCGTCTATCCACTGCTCCAGGGCATCGACTCGGTCGAGGTCCGCGCCGACATCGAGCTGGGCGGCACAGACCAGACCTTCAACAACCTGGTCGGGCGGGAACTGCAGCGCTCGCGCGGCCAGGCTCCGCAAGCCGTGCTGACGGTGCCACTGCTCGTCGGCACCGACGGCGTGGAGAAGATGGGGAAGTCGCTCGGCAACTACATCGCCATCACCGAGCCTGCGCACGAGCAGTTCGGCAAGTTGATGAGCATCCCGGACTCCGTCGTCGCGCTCTACGCCCGGCTGTGCACCGATCTCCACCCGCGCGAAGTCGACGAGATCGAAAATCAGGTGGCGGCCGGGGGAGCGACCGCGAACGGCGCGAAGCGGGCCGTCGCCCGGCGGATCGTCGCGCTGTACCACGGTCCGGCCGCGGCGCAGGCCGCCGAGGAGCGCTTCGACGCCGTTTTCAAACGCGGTGAGGTCCCATCCGATGTGCCGGAACACGACCTGCCGGCCGACGACCCGGTGCACCTGCCGGCGCTGCTCGTCGCGGCCGGCCTGGCCGCCAGCAGCAGTGCCGCGCGCCGCGACATCGACGCCGGCGCGGTGCGCATCGACGGCCGGCCGGTGCCCCCCAAGGAGTACGACCTGCCCCGCGACGCGGTGGCCGGCCGGGTGCTCGCGAACGGCAAGCGACGCGCTGCCCGCCTGCGCTGAAATCCCGCCGGCCGCTCCCGCGAGCGTGCTCCAGTTCACTCCAGCAGGGGGGATTTGCACCCCGGCGCAGCGGTTGGCTACTGTTACGACGTCCGCGCAACGGAGCCACGAACGGTCCGCACCGCAAGGTGCTGGGCCTGCTGGAGCCGGGCGGGCCACCCCCCAAGCACGAGGCAGCGACTCAGCAGAGTCGCCCCGACGCTGGAAGATCCATTCCGGGGGTCTGGGCGGTGCGGGTCGTGTTTGACCGTGCGAAACCGACCGGGTAACGTATCTCGGGTTGCCCCCGATCGGCCCGAAAGGGCCCTGACGGTGTGCGTCCGCTCCTTGAGAACTCAACAGCGTGCCGAAAGTTAGTGCCATTTATTAACTCTCGTCGCACGGCCCGGTTTACCGGACTGTGCAAGAGATTCCTTTGGTACATACGAGCAA
>JAVHVB010000362.1:0-14608 GCA_032160775.1 Pseudonocardiales bacterium
TGAACGCCGGCCGGAGCTTCGACAACCCCTCGGCGGTGGTGTCGGCGCGGATGCCCTCGTCCTCGGTGAACTCGATCGGGTCACCCTTGCGCTGCGGAATCAGCACCGGAGTGATCTCCTCGGCGAACACCCCGTTCTTCTGGGCGATCGCGGCCCGCTGGTGCGACTGGGCGGCGAAGGCGTCCTGCGCCTCGCGCTGGAGGCCGCGCTCGGTGTTGCCGTTGTCGGTGGACTCACCCATTGGGATGTGCTCGAAGATGTCGGTCAGCCCGTCGAGCGCCATCGAGTCGATCAGCTCGATCGCGCCGTACTTGTAGCCCGCGCGCGACTTGGGCAGCAGGTGCGGGGCGTTGGTCATCGACTCCTGCCCGCCGGCCACGATGATGTCGAACTCGCCGGCGCGGATCAGCTGGTCGGCCAGGGCGATCGCGTCCAGGCCGGACAGGCACACTTTGTTGACCGTCAGCGCCGGCACGGACAGCGGGATGCCGGCGTTATTCGCGGCCTGCCGCGCCGGGATCTGCCCGGCACCGGCCTGCAGCACCTGGCCCATGATGACGTACTGGACCTGGTCCGGGCTGACCCCGGAACGCTCCAGCGCGGCCTTGATGGCGATCCCGCCGAGGTCGGCGCCGGAGAAGTCCTTGAGCGAGCCGAGCAGTCGGCCCATGGGCGTCCGCGCGCCGTTGACGATGACCGAACCAGCCATGGTGAATGTCCTCCTCGGTGGGCATGCCTACCCAGGACTGTAGTTCTAACCCGCCCCTCAGCGAGTGTGAACAAGGGCACGCCAGCGCGTCCGGTAGGGCTTTCAGTTGCGAATATTGCCGGATGCCGGAAACCGAGAACGCGCAGAATTCGAGCATTTTCCGCAAGATCGATCACGTGGGCATCGCGGTCCCCGATTTGGACGAGGCGATCGCGTTCTACCGCGACACATTCGGGGTCGTGAGCGTCCACGAGGAAACGAACGAGGAGCAGGGCGTCCGCGAGGCGATGCTGGCGGTCGGCGACGGCGCGACCCGGATCCAGCTGCTCGCCCCGCTCTCGCCGGAGTCGACCATCGCCAAGTTTCTCGACCGCAGCGGGCCGGGCGTGCAACAGGTCGCCTATACCGTCGACGACATCGAGGCCGTGTCCGCGACACTGCGCGAGCGCGGCCTGCGGCTGCTCTACGACGAGCCGCGGCGCGGCACGTCGGACAGCCGGGTCAACTTCATCCACCCCAAGGACGCGGGGGGCGTGCTCGTCGAGCTCGTCCAGCCCGCCTGATTACCGATCGGTAACATCTGCTGCCATGGACGACATCCGCAACGCCATCCTGACCGGTGACTACGCCGCCGTCGCCGACCTTCCGGTGCCCGACAGCTATCAGGGCATGGTCGTGCGCAAGGACGAGGCCGGCATGTTCGAGGGCCTGTCGACGCGCGACAAGGACCCGCGCAAGAGCCTGCACCTGCAGGACGTCGCGACGCCCGAACTCGGCCCGGGCGAGGCCATCGTCGCGGTGATGGCCAGCGCGATCAACTACAACACCGTGTGGACGTCCATCTTCGAGCCGGTCTCGACGTTCTCGTTCCTCGAGCGCTACGGCAGGTACTCGTCGCTGACGAAGAAGCATGACCAGCCGTTCCACGTCGTGGGCTCCGATCTTGCCGGCGTCGTGCTGCGGGTCGGGCCGGGCGTGACGAAGTGGAAGGCCGGCGACGAGGTCGTCGCGCACTGTCTGTCGGTCGAACTCGAGGACGCGGCCGGGCACGACGACACGATGATGGACCCGCAGCAGCGGATCTGGGGTTTCGAGACGAACTACGGCGGCCTCGCCGAACTCGCCCTCGTCAAGGCCAACCAGCTGATGCCGAAGCCGGCGCACCTGAGCTGGGAGGAGGCCGCCTGCCCGGGCCTGGTCAACTGCACCGCATATCGCCAGCTGGTCAGCAAGAACGGCGCCAACATGAAGCAGGGCGACGTCGTCCTCATCTGGGGTGCCTCCGGTGGCTTGGGTGGCTATGCGACGCAGTACGCGCTGAACGGCGGCGCCATCCCGGTCTGTGTGGTCTCGTCCCCCGAGAAGGCGGAAATCTGTCGCTCGATGGGCGCCGAGCTGATCATCGACCGCACCGCCGAGGGCTACCAGTTCTGGGACGGCGACAAGCAGAACCCCAAGGAATGGAAGCGGTTCGGGGCCAAGATCCGGGAACTGACCGGCGGCGACGACGTCGACATCGTGTTCGAACACCCGGGCCGCGAGACCTTCGGCGCCTCGGTCTACGTGACGAAACGTGGCGGCACGATCACCACCTGCGCCTCGACCTCGGGCTACATGCACGAGTACGACAACCGCTACCTCTGGATGAACCTGAAGCGCATCATCAGCTCGCACTTCGCCAACTACAAGGAGAGCTGGGAGGCGAACCGGCTCATCTCGCGGGGCATGATCCACCCGACCCTCTCCCGGGTCTACCCGCTCGCCGACACCGGCCAGGCGGCCTACGACGTGCACCGCAACCTGCACCAGGGCAAGGTCGGCGTGCTCTGCCTGTCGCCCGAGGAGGGGCTGGGCGTGAGCGACCCCGAGCTGCGCGCAAAGCACCTCGACGCGATCAACCGGTTCCGCGGCGTCTGAGCCGCTCTCCGTCCGGCGCAGCCGAATTCGCGTCCGAATTGTGACTGCGCGGGAACTGCGGACGGGTGTCGTCCGAGGTGCGGCGAATGCGAACATGGTGGCATGACGGAGCCGACGGCCGATTTGCTGCCGCTGTACGAGACCAGCCGCGGCTTCGACACCGCGATGCGCGGCTATGACCGCGAACAGGTCGACCGCGAGATCAACCGGCTGGACGATGACCTGCGCGTCACCGCGGCCGAGCGGGATCATGCCGCCGCCCGCAGCGCCGACCTCGCCGCTCAGCTCGCCAGCGCGCAGGCACAGATCGAGTCGCTGCGCCGACAACTGTCCGCGGCGACTGAGGACATCACCGCCGACAACGTCGACGATCACATCAAGCAGATCCTGCATCACGCCAAGGCCGAGGCGACCCGGATGCGCGAGGCGGCCCGGGCCGAGGCGCGCCAGGTCACCTCGTTCGCCCACGAGGCAGCGTCCCGGATCCGCGCCGAAGCACAGGCGGATGCGGACAAGAACCTCGCCGCGGCGGACGCGCGGCTGGTCGAGGCTGAGCAGACCTTCGCCGCCCGGATGGCAGAAGCGGATGCGCACCGCGCCGAAATCGAAGCTGCGCTGACTGAGGCGAGGACCAACGACAGGGCCGAGGTGGAGCGACTGACTGCTGAGGCGGAGGCCGAGCGGCAGCGCCTCGACGCCGCAGCCGCGGCCAAGCGGGCGAGCGCCGAGGAGGATTTCGAGATCACCCTGCGGTTGCGGCGCACCGAAGCGCTCAAGCAGCAGAACGAGCAGCAGCGGCTGGCCGCCGGCAAGGCCGCCCAGACGGTCGCCGACGCCGACGCGACGGCTGCCCGACTTGTCGCCGAGGCCGAGTCCAGGGCGGCCGAGGTGCTCGCGGCGGCCGAGACCGAGGTGCAGCGACTCGAGCGGGCGCGCGAACAGGCCCGCACCCAGCTGGAGACGTTGCAGGAGCACCTGCGCGGCGCCTTGGAGAAGGCGCAGCCGCTCCCCTAGCCCCCGAGCCGGTCAGCTGTAGTCGCGGAAGCCCTTGCCCGTCTTGCGGCCGAGGCGGCCGGCGGTGACCAGGTGCTCGAGCAGCGGCGCCGGGGCGAAGCCGGGTTCGCGGAACTCCTCGAACAGCTCGCGCTCGATCGCGAGCGATACGTCCAGGCCGACCACGTCGAGCAGCTCGAATGGGCCCATCGGGTACCCGCAGCCGACCTTCATCGCCGAGTCGATGTCGTCGGCGGTCGCGTAGTGCGCCTCGAGCATCTTGATCGCGTCGTTGAGGTACGGGAAGAGCAAGGCGTTCACGATGAAGCCGGAGCGGTCGCCGCAGCGCACGGCGTGCTTGCCGATCTTCTTGGTGACGTCCAGGACGGTCGCCTCCACGTCCGGAGCGGTCGCGACGGTGGTGACGACCTCCACCAGCCGCATGATCGAGGCCGGGTTGAAGAAGTGCATGCCGATGACCTCGGTCGGCCGCGTGGTCGCGGTGGCGCACTCGATGACCGGCAGCGAGGACGTGGTGGTCGCGAGCACGGTGCCCGGCGCGCAGATGTCGTCGAGGTTGGCGAACAGCGTCTGCTTGACCGTGAGGTCCTCGACCACCGCCTCGACGACCAACTGCACGGCGGCCAGGTCGTCGAGCGACGTCGAGCCGCTCACCCGGCCGAGCGCGGCGTCCCGGTCGCCTTCGGTGAGCTTGCCGCGCTGCACTGCCTTGTCCAGCGAGCGGGTGATGGCCTTGACGACCGCGTCCACCTTGTCGGTGGAGCGGGCGACGAACGTGACGTCGTAACCGGCCTTCGCGACGACCTCGATGATGCCGGTCGCCATCGTCCCGGAACCGACGACGCCCACGTGCTGCACGTCGCGCGCGCCCTCGACTGCGGCGTTCGCCGGCGGCGTCAGCGCGTCGGCGACCACGTTCGGCGAGTCGGGCGCGTCGTAGCTGTAGAACCCGCGCCCCGACTTACGGCCCAGCAGGCCGGCGGTGATCATCTGCTTGAAGACCGGACACGGGGCGTGCAGCCGGTCGCGGCCCTGCTTGTACATCGTGTCGAGGATCTCGTAGGCGGTGTCCAGACCGATCAGGTCGAGCAGCGCGAGCGGGCCCATCGGCAGGCCGCAGCCGAGCTTCATCGCCGCGTCGATGTCCTCGCGCGAGGCGTAGTTCGACTCGTACAGGGCCACCGCGTGGTTGAGGTAGCCGAACAGCAGCGCGTTGGCGATGAATCCGGCCCGGTCGCCAACCGTGACGTCGACCTTGCCCAGCTGCTGGCCGAACTGTTCCACGTCCTCGATGACGTCCGGCTCAGTCACCACCGTGCGGATGACCTCGACGAGCTTCATCACCGGGGCGGGGTTGAAGAAGTGCAGGCCGACGACCTTGCCCGGCCGGCCGGTGGCTACCGCGATCTCGGTGATCGAGAGCGAGGAGGTGTTGCTCGCCAGGATGGTGTCCGGCTTGCAGATGCCGTCGAGCGTCGTGAAGATCTCGCGCTTGAGGTCGAGGTGCTCGGGCACCGCCTCGACGACGAGGTCCACCTCGGCGAGCGCGGCGAGATCGGTGCCGTAGGAGATCCGGCTGAGCAGCTCCTGCTGCTCTTCGGCACTCAGCTTGCCGCGCTCGACGGCGCGGGCGGTGGACTGCTCGATGTGCGCGCGGCCGCGGGCGAGCGTGTCCTCGTGCTTCTCCACCGTGACGACCGTGAGCCCGTTGCGGGCGAACACCTCGGTGATGCCGGCGCCCATCGTGCCGAGACCCACAACGCCGACCTGCTTGAACTCGCGCGCCACGCTATTCCTCCAGGATCCTCGGTCGTAACGGCGTTCAGTCTGCCTCCCGTTGCCGGCTCGGCTGACAGCGGGTCCTCAGCGGGTGAAGCGGGCAATCGCCTCGGCGAGCAGGGGATTGCGGGTCGACGCGGCCTGCGCCCACGACTCGAAGTCGAGCGTCGCGTCGAAGTCGCCCTGCTCGGCGATGGCGACCGCGCGCTTGATGTCCCGGCTCAGCGCCGGGTCGATCGCCGCCCAGCCTGCGGCTCGCTCGATCGCCGCACCGAGCGGGTCGTCCACGACTTCCAGGACGAGCCCGACCCGCAGCGCCTCCTCGGCGTCGAGCGTGCCACCGTCGAGGATCAGCGACATCGCGCGTTGCCGGCCCAGCGTCCGGGTGAGGAAGTAGGTGCAACCGCCACCGGGGTGCAGCCCGAGCTTGGTGAACGTCACCCCGAACCGTGCGCCGGGACCGGCGATCCGCACGTCGCAGGACATCGCCAGATTCACGCCGGCGCCGACGGCCGCGCCGTGGACGGCGGCGATGGTCGGTATCGCCAATCTGCGCACGCGCAGGAAACTCTCGTAGACGGCGTGCAGGCCGGTGCGGATCTCCGCGATCTCCCGCTCGACGTTGCCGAACAGCGCGGGCAGGTCGGCACCGGCGCTGAACGCGGAGCCGTTGCCGGCGACGACCAGCACGCGCGCCGCCGGGTCTGCGCCCACGGCGTCGACCGCGGCGCCGAGTTCCACCTGCAGCGCCGGCGAGAGCGCGTTGCGCCGGTCCGGGTCGTTCAGGGTCAGGAGTCGGACGCCGTCGGCCGCGCCCGCGGTGAGTTCCACGAGTGCCATCTCATTCGCCGCCGCTGCCGATCGAGTCACCGATCCGGCTGGCCGTCGTCGTCTCACTGATCCAGACGAGCGCGACGACGAGCGCATCGCGATCCGGATGGGCGAGGACGGCGTCGGCCAGGGTGAGGGTGTAGTACCGCTGCGGCGCGAACCGAGGCGTGACGGCGGTCGACAGCTCGCCGACGATGCAGGTGGGCGGCGTGATCATCCCCCCACCCCGGCCGGTCACCGTCGCGCGCTCGCCGGTGGCCAGCAGCAACTCCCAATCCTGGCGGCGGCGCATGACGATCCGGGCGACCTCGCGGCCACCGGCGTCGATGACCGGGAGGTAGTGCCCCGACCCGCCCTCGACGCCCGCAGCGACCCGATGGGTCCCGCTCGCGGTCGCCGCTGCGTAGCGCTCCGGCCAGTTCTCCTGCATGCGGCCGTCCAGGACGACTTGACCGGCCGCGTCCTCCGCCCACACCCGGTGCTTGCGCTGCCGCACCTTGAGCGGCGACGACAGGGGCGCACTGACGGGATCCATGCCGCGATTCTGACGCCTACGCGTCGGCGGTGGTTGAAATCTCGTCGAGAAATCGGCCAGCGCCGGCGGGAAGGCGGTCAGAACAGCCGGCTGTCCACATCGTCGACCCCGCGCAGGGCGTCGTAGTCGAGGACGAGGCAGGCGATGCCGCGGTCCTCGGCGAGGGTCCGCGCCTGCGGCTTGATCTCCTGCGCCGCGAAGACCCCGCGCACCGGCGCGAGCAGCGGGTCGCGGTTGAGCAGCTCGAGGTAGCGGGTGAGCTGCTCGACCCCGTCGATCTCGCCGCGCCGCTTGATCTCGACGGCGACCGCGACGCCGGCCGAATCCCGCGCCAGGATGTCCACCGGCCCGATCGGCGTGGGGTACTCCCGGCGAACCAGCCGGTAGCCGTCGCCCAGGGTCTGGATCTGCTCGGCGAGCAACCGCTGCAGGTGCGCCTCGACCCCGTCCTTGACCAGGCCCGGGTCGACGCCGAGGTCGTGGGCCGAGTCGTGCTCGATCGACTCGATCGTGATGATCAGCTGCTCCCCCGCCTTGTTGGTGACCGTCCACTGCAGATCGCCCTCGATCAGCGAGCACGGCGGGCTCATCCAGTTGAGCGGCTTGTACGAGCCGCCGTCGGAGTGCACGAGCACCGAGCCGTCGGCCTTGACGAGCAGCAGCCGAGTGGCGGTCGGCAGGTGCGCGGTCAGCCGGCCGACGTAGTCGACGCTGCATCGGGCGATGACCAGGCGCACACGCGGCACGCTACCGCGTCGAAAAATTCTTCTGCGCGATGTCGAAAGCCCGCTTCGCTGATCGACGCACAGGCAGAACGGCGGCCACGAGGGTCGCCCCCAGCCCGAGGAGAGCGGAAATGACCGCCATCGCCACCCTTCCCGCCCGTACCGAGCGCTCGTCCGGCGTCTGGACCGCCGTCGGCGTCGCCACGCTGACCGCTGCCGCCGCGACCGAAGCGCTGGTCGCCCTCGCCAAGACCGTGGGCATCACCGTCGCGATCCAGGGCGAGGAGTTGAAGGCCGGCGGCTGCGCCGTCGTCGTCCTGATGTGCATGGTCGCCGGCGTGGCGCTGCTCGCCGGCCTGCGCCGGTGGGCCGCATCGCCGGCCCGCACCTGGACGCGCGCCACGGTCGCGCTGACCGCGCTGTCGTTCGTGCCGGATCTGGTCGTGCCGGACACGGCGGTCGGCAGCCGGATCGTGCTGATGACCGCGCACGTGCTGGCCGCCGCGATCATCGTTCCGGCCGTCGCCCGGCGCCTGCCGACGACCCGCTGAGCCCGCCACCGGCCACCTGCTTGACGCAGGTGGCCGTGCGGCGTACCAGGATGAGGCCATGGCCGACGACACCGAGCGCTCGATCACGATCGAGCGCACCTCCCTGCACAAGTTCCGCGCAACCAACGCGCGCGGCGGCACGCTCGACTTCGGTGACGGCGGCGATGCCGAGTTCTCACCCGTGGACCTGTTGCTGACCGCGATCGCCGGTTGCACGGCGCTCGACGTCGAGTACATCACCGCGAAGCGTGAGATCCCGACGAGGTTCGACGCACGTATCCAGGCGGACAAGGTGCGCGACGACGACGGCAACCACCTCGCCGACATCGTCCTTCGGCTCCGGATCGAGTTCCCGGACGGCGCGGGCGGCGACGCGGCACGTCAGGTGCTGCCCTCGGCCCTGCAGCGCTCGCACGACCGGCTGTGCACGGTGTCCCGGACGGTCGAACTCGGCACGCGCGTCGAGGCGCGCCTGGATTAGACCGAGGCGAGCGCCTCACCCACGGTCTGATCGGCGTGGTACGGGTCGCCGTGCCGGTGGACGATGCGCCACTGTCCGCCCTCGCGCCGGAACACCGTCGTGGCGCGCAGCGTGTACGTGGTGCGCACGCCGTTGACCGACGTCGTGTTGTGCTCCAGTGCCACGAGGTAGGCCAAGTTGCCACTGGCCTCTGCGGCGACCACCTCGTGCTCATAGGACACGCGGTCGGAGAAGGTCGTCTTCAGCCATTGGAAGGTGCGGTGCAACTCGTCCCAGCCGCGTCCGGTTCGGGCAGCGCCGAACAGGGTCAGCGGCTCGGTGCGCGACCACAGGGCCAGGCGGGGCTCGACGTCGCCGCTGTGGATCGCCCGCTCGGCAGCCACGTATGCAGGCAGCACGGTCGCCAGGAACTGTTCCGTCTCGTCCATCATCGCCGCCTTATTAGATCTGCATTCTATTTGAATAGACTTGCAGTATTATTCGCCTCGTGACGGCTGTCAAGAAGCGCGCGTACCGATCGACGATCCGGCGCGGCGACGCCCCGCAGCTCATCTGCGCGGCCGCCTATGAGCTGTTCTGCTCCAAGGGCTACCTGGCCACGTCGATCGACGACATCGCGACCGCGGCGGGAGTCGCCCGACCAACCGTGTTCAGCGCCGTCGGCGCCAAGCCGGTCATCCTGCGAACAGTCGCCGACCAGGCAACGGCCGGTGACGCGGCGCCGATCGCGGTGGCCGACCGCCCGTGGTGGCGCGAGGCGACGGACGAGCCCGACCCGCGCCGGTCCCTGCGGCTGCACGCGCGGAACATGCGCCGGATCCAGGAGCGCACCGTGCCGCTCATGAAGGCGGTCGAGGCCGCGGCGGCGGTGGACGCCGATGCCGCTGCGATCTGGGCCCGCTACCAGGAGCAGCGGCGCGAGGGCATGGCCGGGTTCGTGGCCGTACTGGCCGCCAAGACCACCTTGCGGCTGCCCGAGCAGACCGCGATCGACACGCTGTGGATGCTCGCACCGGACACGTACTGGCGATTCGTGCACGACCGCGGATGGTCGCTGGACGAGTACGAGGCGTGGCTAGCCGATGTCCTGGAGCGCTTACTCCTGCCGTGAGCCAGGACGTCGAGCATCCGTCAGACGCGCGACTCCACGATCGCATCGACGATCTGGGCCAGGACGTCGGTGATCTCGAAGTCCTTCGGCGTGAACACCCGCGCCACACCGGCCGCGCGCAGGATCGCGGCGTCCGCCGCCGGGATGATCCCGCCGACGACGACCGGGACGTCGTCCAGCCCGTTCTCGCGTAATCCGGCAACGACGTCCGGCACCACCGACATATGCGAGCCGGACAGCACCGACAGCCCGACGACGTCGACGTCCTCCTCGACCGCGGCATTCACGATCTGCGTCGGCGTGAGACGGATGCCGGAGTACACGACCTCGAAGCCCGCGTCGCGCGCCCGCACGGCGATCTGCTCGGCGCCGTTCGAGTGCCCGTCCAGACCGGGCTTGCCGACCAGGAACTTCAACGGGCGGCCGAGCTGCTCGCCCAGGGCCCGGACCCGCTGCTGCACGTCGCTCAGCGCCCCCTCGTGGCCACCGCCCGTCGCGCCGGCCACGCCGGTCGGCGGCCGGTACTCGCCGAACACCTCGCGCAGCACGCCGGCCCACTCCCCCACGGTCACCCCGACCTGCGCACACGCGAGGGATGCCGGCATCAGGTTCTCGTCCGTCTTGGCGGCGTCCCGCAGCGCGGTGAGCGCGTCCTCGACAGCGACGGCGTCCCGGCCGGCACGCCACTGCCGGACCGACGTCTTGGCGGCCTCCTCGACCGCGGGGTCGACGGTCAGGATCCCGCCGTCCGCGCCATCGACGAGCGGGTTCGGCTCGGTCTCGGTGAACCTGTTGACGCCGACGACGACGTCCTCGCCGGACTCGATGCGCCGCCGCCGCAGGGCGAGTGAGGACACGAGGGCGGACTTGAGGTAGCCGGACTCGACCGCGTCGACCGCACCGCCCATCCCCAGCACCCGGTCGACCTCCTCGCGCGCCCCGAGCTTGATCTCGGCGACCTTGGCCTCGACCACGGTTGACCCGCGGAAGATGTCGTCGTACTCGAGCAGGTCGGACTCGAAGGCGAGCACCTGCTGCATCCGCAGCGACCACTGCTGGTCCCAGGGCCGGGGCAGCCCGAGCGCCTCGTTCCAGGCCGGCAGTTGCACGGCGCGGGCGCGGGCATCTCGGGACGCGGTGACGGCGAGCATCTCGAGCAGGATCCGGTAGACGTTGTTCTCCGGCTGCGCCTCGGTCAGCCCGAGCGAGTTGACCTGCACGCCGTAACGGAACCGGCGGTGCTTGGCGTCGGTGACGCCGTACCGCTCGAGAGTGATCTCGTCCCACAATTCGCCGAAGGCGCGCAGCTTGCACAGTTCTTCGACGAAGCGGACACCGGCGTTGACGAAGAACGAGATCCGCGCCACGACCTCACCGAACTTCTCCTTCGGCACCTGGCCCGAGTCGCGCACCGAGTCGAGGACGGCGATCGCCGTGCACAGCGCGAACGCCACCTCCTGCACCGGCGTCGCGCCGGCCTCCTGCAGGTGGTAGCTGCACACGTTGATCGGGTTCCACTTGGGCACGTTCGCCACGGTGTAGGCGATCATGTCGGTGATCAGCCGCAGGGATGGCCCCGGCGGGAAGACGTACGTGCCGCGGGACAGGTACTCCTTGATGATGTCGTTCTGCGTGGTGCCGGACAGCTTCGCGAAGTCCGCGTCGTGCTCCTCGGCGACCGAGAGGTAGAGCGCCAGCAGGTACATCGCCGGCGCGTTGATCGTCATGGAGGTGTTCATCTGCTCCATGTCGACGCCGTCGAACAGCGTGCGCATCTCGCCGATGTGCGGAACCGGCACGCCGACCTTGCCGACCTCGCCGCGCGCCAGTTCCGCGTCCGGGTCGTACCCGGTCTGGGTGGGCAGATCGAATGCGACCGACAGTCCGGTCTGACCCTTGGCGAGGTTGCGCCGGTACAGCGCGTTCGACTCCGCCGCGGAGGAGTGGCCGGCGTAGGTACGCATCAGCCAGGGCTTGTCGCGGGAGTCGTCGGTGGGAAAGGGCATATCGGCACCTCCGAGGGCAGTTCCACAGTTTATTAGGACGTCCTGCCATCTGCCGTCGCTACTGTGGCCGACCTCGCAGGCCGCTCTGGCAGGCTGGACCGGTGCCGCACCACTACGTCTTCCGCAGCGAGTGGCGGATCGACGCCGCCGCCGACGACGTGTACGCGGCGCTGCTGGACGTCGCCGGCTACCCCGGATGGTGGCGCCAGGTGCGCACCGCACGCTGGCTGGGCGAGGGCTCCGGCCAGCTGACCTGCCGCAGTCTGCTGCCCTACGACCTCACCTTCGTCATCGAGCGGGACGTCGAGGACCCGGTGGCCCGGGTGCTGCGCGGGACGCTCACCGGTGACCTCAACGGCGTCAGCCAGTGGACGGTCTCCGTGGACGGCGACGGCACCGTCGCGGTGTTCGACGAGGATGTGACCGTGGGTCGCGGCATGCTCCGCGCCGCCGGGTTGATCGCGCGGCCGGCGCTGACGTTCAACCACGGCCTGATGATGCGCTCCGGCGAGGCGGGCCTGCGCCGACTCCTGGAGCGCGCCCGGACCTGAGTCGTACAACACGGCTTTGACACGCCCGTGGAACACTTCTCACACCATGTTCACGTCCGGGAAGGCGCGCCGGTGACTCAACCCGCGCATACGACAACCAGTTACGCGCCGCCGCCGAACTTCACCCGCGGCATGCGCGGGCGCGCGTGGGCGGTGCACGCCTTCACCACCCTCGGCATCGTCGCCGCCATGCTGTCGCTCCGCGACGTGCTCACCGGCCACCCCGACTACGCGATCATCTGGATGCTGCTGACCCTGCTCATAGACGGCGTGGACGGGCCGATCGCCCGCGCCCTCGAGGTCGAGGCACGAGTGCCGCGGATCGACGGGTTCATGCTCGACCTGATCATCGACTACGTCGCGTGCGTGGTCGTCCCGGCGTGCTTCATGTACGAGTTCAAGGTGGTGCCGCAGAACAACTTCGGCATCGCGGTCCTCTGCGTGATGGTGTTCGCGTCGGCGATCTGGTTCGCCCGCAAGGACATGATGACCGACGACAACTGGTTCCGCGGCTTCCCCGCCGCCTGGAACATCATGGCGCCGGTCATGTTCCTGCTCGAGGCGCGCACCTGGATCGGTGCGACGATCACCCTGATCCTGTCCGCGCTGTCGCTCACCAACATGCCCTACCCGCACATCGCCCGCGCCCGCTGGATGCGCAAGTGGACGATCTTCGGGGCGACATGCTGGATCGGCGGCGTCGCGGTGGGCACCATCGCCTGGCCGCACCACTACTACTTCGTGCGGATCATGCTCTACGTCGGCAGCCTCTACTTCGTCGTGCTGGCCGCGCTGCGCTGGCGCCACGATCGGCACAAACGGCGAGACACGGCCCGGGCGACAATGGTCGAGTGACCAGTCTCGGCCCGTTCGCCACCGCGCTGGTCGCGGTCGGGTTGTTGATGCTGTTGACCCGCTGGGTGTTCCGCCCGTCCCGGCCCAACGTCATCCCACGCCGGCCCCCGGACGCGAGCGACGGGGACATCGGGCTGCTGACCGTCGTGCTGAGCGCGGTTCCCAGGCCGGACCTGGCCGGACGGCGCAGGGTCCTGGACGACGCCGGGATTCGCTCGTCCGTCTCCAACCGGCGGGACGGGACGGTCGACCTGCTCGTCTTCGCCGCCGACGCCGACCGGGCCCGCATCGTCCTCGGCCCGTGACGGTGCTCGCTCAGCCGCCGAAGCTGGTCGACTCCACCCGCTCGATCTCTGCGCCGAGCCCGCGCAACTGCTCCTCCAGCCGAACGTAGCCGCGGTCGATGTGGTGCACCTCGGCCACCTCGGTGACGCCCTCGGCGACCAGCCCGGCAATCACCAGCCCGACTCCCGCGCGGATGTCGGTGGCGCGCACCGGCGCGCCGGAAAGCCGTTCCCGGCCGCGCACGACTGCGTGATGGCCGTCGGTGCGTACGTCGGCTCCCATCCGGGCGATCTCGTCGCAGAACATGAAGCGCGCCTCGAACAAATTCTCGGTGATCATCGAGGTGCCGTCGGCGACCGCCAGGGTGGCGATGGCCTGCGGCTGCAGATCGGTGGCCAGCCCGGGGTACGGCAACGTCACCACGTCGAAGCACTTCGGCCGGTGGTCGATGGCGACCCGGAACCCGTCGGCGAGGACCTCCACCTCACCGCCGGCCTGGGCGACCTTGTCGAGCGCGATCTCGAGGTGCGCTGCGTTGGCGCCGCGCACCGTGACGTCGCCGCGGGTGGCCAGCGCCGCCATCGCCCACGTCCCGGCGACGATCCGGTCCGGGACCGCGTCGTGCGTGGTGGGCCGGAGCTCCTCGACACCGATGATCTCGAGAGTGGACGTGCCGATCCCGTTGATCTGTGCACCCATCGCGCCCAGCATCCGGCACAGGTCGACGATCTCCGGTTCGCGCGCCGCGTTGTCGATCACGGTCGTGCCCTTGGCGAGCACGGCCGCGGTCATGATGTTCTCCGTCGCGCCGACGCTCGGGAAGTCCAGCCAGATCGACGCACCGCGCAGATCCGGAGCGTCGGCGATGATGTAACCGTGCTCGGTGCGGATTTCCGCGCCCATCCGTTCCAGGCCGGCGAAGTGCATGTCGAGGGGCCGCGAGCCGATGGCGTCGCCACCGGGCAGCGCCACCTTGGCGTGCCGCGTGCGGGCCAGCAGCGGGCCCAGTACGCAGATCGAGCCGCGGATCTTGCGCACCAGTTCGTACGGCGCTTCCGAGCTGATCTCATCCGGTGTGCCGATGGTCACCCGGTCGGTCGCGTCATGCTGGGATTCGGTGACGGTGCAGCCGAGCCGCTCGAGCAGCTGCCGCATGATCGTGACGTCCGAGATGGCCGGCAGGTTGCCGATGACGGTGTCGCCGGGAGCGAGCAGTGCCGCGGCCATCAGCTTCAGCACGCTGTTCTTGGCGCCGACG
>JAVHVB010000363.1:0-3039 GCA_032160775.1 Pseudonocardiales bacterium
CAGTTCCAGTTCGACGTCGAGGTCGGCATGGTCGGCATCAACGTGCCCATCCCCGTCCCAGTCGCCTACTACTCCTTCGGCGGCTGGAAAGACTCACTGTTCGGCGACACCCACATGTACGGCCCGGAAGGCATCAACTTCTACACCCGCGGCAAAGTCGTCACCTCCCGCTGGCCCGACCCAGCCACCAGCACCGTCGACCTCGGCTTCCCGAGGACGCGCTGATGTCGAACCCGCTCGGCGGCATCCCGACCGACAAGGACACCGTCAAGGCGCTGGACAAGGCGCACGTTTTCCACTCGTGGTCCGCGCAAGGACTCATCGACCCGCTGCCGATCGCCTCGGCGCTGGGGTCCTACTTCACCGACTTCGACGGCAACCGCTACCTGGACTTCTCCTCGCAACTGGTCAACGTCAACATCGGTTACCAGCACCCGAGACTGATCGCGGCGATCCAGGAGTACGCGGGCCGGATGACGACCATCCAGCCGGCGTTCGCCAACGACGCGCGCAGCGAGGCGGCCCGGCTGATCTGCGAGGTCGCACCGGGCGACCTGAACCGGATCTTCTTCACCAACGGCGGCGCCGAGGCCACCGAGAACGCGCTCCGGATGGCGAAGCTGCACACCGGCCGGCAGAAGGTGTTCGCCGCCTACCGCAGCTACCACGGCGCCACCGCCGGCGCGATCACGATGACCGGCGACCCGCGGCGCTGGGGTGCCGAGCCGGCGATGCCGGGCGTCATCCACTACTGGGGGCCGTACCCCTACCGCTCGGCATTCCACGCGAGCACGCCGGAGGAGGAGAGCGAGCGCGCGTTGGAGCACCTGCGCGATCTGATCATGGTCGAGGGTGCGCACACGGTCGCCGCGATCATCCTCGAGACGGTCGTCGGCACCAACGGCATCCTCGTCCCGCCGCCCGGCTACCTCGAGGGGGTGCGGGCGATCTGCGACGAGTTCGGCATCATCCTGATCGCCGACGAGGTGATGGCCGGCTTCGGCCGGTGCGGCGAGTGGTTCGCCATCGACCACTGGAGCGTGACACCCGACCTCATCACCTTCGCCAAGGGCGTCAACTCCGGTTACGTCCCGCTTGGCGGCGTGCTCATCAACGACGCGATCGCGGCGACCTTCGACCAGCGCGCCTACCCCGGCGGGCTCACCTACTCCGGGCACCCGCTCGCCTGCGCGAGCGCGGTCGCATCGATCAACATCTTCAAGGACGAGGGCATCGTCGAGAACGCCCGCCGGCTCGGTACCGACGTGATCGGACCGGAACTCGCCAAGATCGCCGACCGGCACCCTTCCGTCGGTGAGGTGCGCGGGCTGGGCGTCTTCTGGGCGCTCGAACTCGTGCGCGACCGCGAGACCCGCGAGCCGCTCGTCCCGTACAACGCGGCCGGCGCCGACGCCAAGCCGATGGCCGAGTTCGCGACCGCGTGCAAGCAGCGCGGTTTGTGGCCGTTCACCCACTTCAACCGCACCCACGTCGTGCCGCCGTGCACCTCGACCGAGCAAGAGGTCCGCGAGGGGCTGGCGATCCTGGACGAGGCGCTGTCGGTCGCCGATTCCTACTACACCGGGAGCAACACATGAGCACGACCCCGATCAACACCGTGCGCGCCGCCATCACGCAGGTCGCCTGGACCGGCGACAAGGAGACGATGATCAAGCGGCACGAGGAGCTGACGCGCGACGCCGCGGCAGACGGCGTGCAGATCATCTGCTTCCAGGAGCTGTTCTACGGGCCGTACTTCGGCATCGTCCCTGACCAGAAGTACTACTCCTACGTCGAGACGGTTCCCGGCCCGACGGTCGAGCGGTTCCAGGCGCTCGCCGCGGAACTGAACATGGTGATGGTGCTGCCGGTGTACGAGGTCGAGAACGACGGCGAGTACTACAACACCGCCGCGGTCGTCGACGCCGACGGATCGCTGCTCGGCAAGTACCGCAAGCACCACATCCCGAACCTGCCGCAGTTCTGGGAGAAGTTCTACTTCCGGCCGGGCAACCTCGGCTACCCCGTCTTCGACACCGCGGTCGGCCGGGTCGGCGTCTACATCTGCTACGACCGGCACTTCCCCGAGGGCTGGCGCGAGCTCGGGCTGAACAACGCGCAGATCGTGTTCAACCCGTCCGCCACCAAGCCGGGCCTGTCGAACCGGCTGTGGGAGATCGAGCAGCCGGCCGCCGCCGCCAACAACCAGTACTTCGTCGCCGCCAACAACCGGATCGGCCGCGAGTACGAGGAGTTCGGCGAGGACGCCGTCACCTTCTACGGCTCCAGCTACTTCGTCGACCCGCGCGGCAACTACGTGGGCGCCGTCGCCTCGCAGGACAAGGAAGAGGTCGTCACCCGCGACCTGGACTTCGACGAGATCCTCAAGGCCCGCAACGACTGGCAGTTCTACCGCGACCGCCGCCCGGACTCCTATACGAAAACGGCGATGCCGTGACAACCCTGATCAACGGCGGCACGGTCGTCTCGGCCACCGGGTCGTCTCTCCAGGACGTCCTTGTCGACGGCGAGACGATCGTCGCGTTGCTCGCGCCGGGCTCGGCAGCGCTCGGCCCGATCGACGCCGACACCGTCATCGACGCCACCGGCAAGTACGTCATCCCGGGCGGCGTCGACGCGCACACGCACATGGAACTGCCCTTCGGCGGCACTTTCGCCTCGGACACTTTCGAGACCGGCACACGCGCCGCCGCGTGGGGCGGCACGACGACGATCGTCGACTTCGCGGTGCAGGCGTTCGGGCAGCGGGTGCAGGACCAGCTGCAGGTATGGCACGAGAAGGCCGCGGGCAACTGCGCGATCGACTACGCCTTCCACCAGATCATCGGCGACGTCAACGACGAATCGCTGAAGGCGATGGACGAGCTGATCGACGAGGGCGTGACGAGCTTCAAGCTGTTCATGGCCTATCCCGGCGTGTACCTGTCCAGCGACGGCCAGATCCTGCAGGCGATGCAGACCGCAGCCGGCAACGGTGGACTGATCATGATGCACTGCGAGAACGGCTCGGCCATCGAC
>JAVHVB010000364.1:0-3829 GCA_032160775.1 Pseudonocardiales bacterium
GGAACACCCGCCTCGGCCAGCCGAGCCAATTGCGTTGCTGCGCAAAGCCGTGTGGCGTCCTCCACGGCGCCTACCGGTGCGCACACCGCGGCGCGCAGCCTACCGACCACCGCGGAGGGGGCTAGCACCCGCGGCGCGCGGACCGGCTCGGCGTTCTCGTCCGGCGGCTCGGTCGCCAACGCGACGAGCTCCTCGCAGAACGGGGATGGCAGCAGGGCGTCGTCGCCTTCGTCACCGTCGACGGCCGTCACCAGAACCCGCGAGCGCGCCCGGCCCAGCGCGGCGATCAACAGCCTGCGCTCCTCGGCAAGCAACGGCGCTCTGGTGGAGGTTCCGTCGGCGATGCCGTCGAGAACGTCGACGAGCTGCTGGGTGGCGAGCACTCCCCCGCGCGGAACGACGTTGGGCCACAACCCCTCCTGCAACCCGCCGATGACGACGAACTCCCACTCGCGGCCGAGCGCGGCGTGCGCCGAGAGCAGCGCAACCGCTTCCCCGGGGCGTGCCGGCTGGCTGCCCGAGGCAGGCAGCACCATCGCCCGCACGTGATCGACGAAGCCGGTCAGCGACGCTCCCGTGGTGTGGGTGACGTACTGCTCCGCCAGGTCGAACAGCGCCGTCACGCCATCGAGGTCACGGGCCGCCTGAGCGCCGACGGTCCCGGCCCGTTCGGCCGCGGCCAGCCAGCGTCGCTGCAAACCGGTCTGATGCCACGCCTGCCACAGCGTGAACCTGGGATCGAGCCCATCGGCCTGGCTGCGGGCCGCGGCGGCCAGCACCTTGCGCACCCGCGTCAACGCCCTGGCTAGCTGATCCGGCATGTCAGCGCCGTTGGAGCGTTCGGGATTGACGGCGTCGACCAGCAGGTCGGCGAACTCGCGTGGCGGGCTGCCTGCGTCCGCGCGACGAAGCGTTCGACGCAGCTGCCGCAGCGACACCGGGTCGACCCGGCCGATCGGACCGGTCAACAGCGACAGCGCGCGGTCGCCGTCGAGACCGTCGGCGGCCACGTCGAGCACCGTCAGCAGGGCCGCCACCGCCGGGTGCTCGGCGAGCGGAACCGTCGACGCCTGCTGGTCGACGGGCACGCCTGCGCTGGCGAGTGCGCGGGCCAGCGCCGCCCCTGCCTGGGGCACTGACCGCACGATGACCGCCATCTGCGACCACGGCACGCCGTCGACCAGGTGGGCACGGCGCACCGCATCGGCGATCACGGCGGTTTCGGCCCGCTCCGACGCGGCGATCCGAACCGCCACCGATCCGGTCCGATCGCTGGCAGCACTCAACTGCCTGGCGTCATCGACACCCGGCAGCCGAGTCGCGATGCCCGTGATGGCGCGGGCTACGGCGGACGCGCACCGCTGCGATTCGGTGAGGACGATGGTCGGGTGGTCGCCGGCACTGAGCAGGGCCGGGTCGGCTCCCCGGTAGCCGAAGACGGACTGGTTCGGATCGCCTGCGACGATGGCGAGTTCGGCGCCTGCGGCCAGCACCCGGACCAAGAGCGCGGCCTGCGGGTCGAGGTTCTGCGCGTCGTCGACCAGGAGCAGCCGGATCCTGCTCCGTTCGGCGGCCAGTAAGTCGGGATCGGCGGCGAAGGCCTCGAGCGCTGCGCCGACGAGCTCCGCGGCCCCGAGCGCGGGCACCGTGGCCTGTGGCGCCGCCATGCCCACCGCGGATCGCAGCAGCATCACCTGCTCGTATACCTGCGCGAATTGACCTGCGGCCACCCACTCCCCACGACCGGCCCGACGGCCGATGCGTTGCAGCGCAGCGGGTTCCACCCCACGTTCGGTGCAGCGGGCCAGAAGGTCACGCAGTTCGTTGGCGAACCCGACGGTGCCAAGTGCGGGCAGCAGGTGCCGGGGCCAGGTCACCGCGGCGTTCGGACCGTCCTCGAGATCGCCGGCGAGCAGCTCGCGGATGATGCCGTCCTGCTCGGCGCTGGTGATCAACCGTGGTGGCGGGTCACCGTTGCGTTGGGCGGCGAGCCGCAGCACCGCGAACGCATAGGAGTGAATGGTGCGCACCAGCGGCTCGCGCACGGCCGCCGGGCCGTAGTCGCCGAGCAGCCGCGCCGTCACCGAGGCGCGGGCGTGCGCGCTGAGCTTGGCCGAACCCGTCAGCAGCAGAACGGATTCCGGATCTGTGCCCGCGGCGATGCGCGCCGCCGCGGTATCGACCAGCAGCGAACTCTTCCCCGTACCGGGGCCGCCAACCACCCGCACTGTGCCACGCAGACCCGGCTCGGTCAGCACGGTGGGCGACAGTGCGGTGCGCGGTGCGGGCATGAAGACATGTCACCACGGGGGTACGACAACAAGCGTTCCGCGCGTGCTGGCAGCATTCACACCGTGAACGACCTACTGAACGTGCACCGCTACGGACCGCCGGGCCCCATCCAGATTCTTGCGATCCACGGGCTGACGGGACACGGCCGACGGTGGGCCTCACTGGCCACCGGGCACCTCGCGGAGTTCACGATCGCCGCCCCCGACCTACTCGGCCACGGCCACTCATCGTGGAATGCACCGTGGACGATCGACGCCAACGTAGCGGCGCTGGCCGGCCTACTCGACGCCGACGGTGCAGGACCGGTCGTGGTGGTCGGACACTCGTTCGGCGGCGCGATCGCGATGAACCTCGCAGCGGTGCGACCGGATCTGATCGCGGGACTGGTGCTGCTCGATCCGGCGATCGGACTGGACGGAGAGTGGATGCGCGTCCTCGCCGACGCGATGCTGGAATCGCCGGACTACCCCGACCGCGAGGAGGCCCGCAACGAGAAGATCGGGGGCTCTTGGTCAGACGTCCCCCTTCCCGACCTCGACGCCGACCTCGACGAGCACCTCATCGACCTGCCCAACGGGAGATTGGGCTGGCGGATCAGCCTGCCTGCGATGACGTCCTATTGGAGCGAGCTGGCCCGCGCTGCCGTGCTGCCGCCCGCCGGGATCCCTACGACGCTGGTGCGGGCCAGGTGGACCGACCCGCCGTACGTCGACGACGCCCTCATCGCGGCGATGACCGCCCGTCTGGGACCGGACTTGACGCTGGTCGACCTGGAGTGCGAGCACATGGTTGCCAACGCCAAGCCCGCCGAGTGTGCCGCCCTGATCCGCGAACGCGTGGGCTGAGCCGTGGCCGCGATCACCGA
Source organism: Pseudonocardiales bacterium (assembly GCA_032160775.1). Classification (GTDB taxonomy): domain Bacteria; phylum Actinomycetota; class Actinomycetes; order Mycobacteriales; family Jatrophihabitantaceae; genus Jatrophihabitans. Next base: position 3,158 of record JAVHVB010000364.1, read on the forward strand.
CGAGCAGGTGGAGGCCGTACGTGCGCTGGTCGCCTCGATACCGCCGGGGAAGGTCTCGACGTACGGCGACATCGCCGCGGCCGCAGACCTTTCCAGCCCACGCATCGTCGGCTGGATCATGCGAACCGATTCCTCGGATCTACCGTGGCACCGCGTCATCAGCGCGTCCGGCAGGCCGGCTCACCACCTGACGACCAGGCAACTCGAGCTCCTGCGGGCCGAGGGTGTGCTCGCCAAGGACGGCCGGGTGCCGCTGCGCGAGGTCCGGCACGAGTTCTAGGACCTGAGCAGATCGGGCACGTCACTTCAAGAACTGTGCAAGTGCTTTTCGGATGGCGGGAAGTGCTGTCGCCGCCTGATATTCGATGAGCGCAGCTTCGGCGACCATGCCGACCCACAATTGCGCGCTTTCGTAGGGGTGCGGGCGCGCGAGTGCGGCGAAGTCGGGACGGCACAGCTCGGCGTTGGCATGATTGCGATGTCCGATTTCGTCGGTTATTGCGGGCTCGGCGCGCGCTTCCAGCAGCAGCGCGCGAACGCCGCGGTCGCGCAGGCAACCGTCGAGGCAAGCGTTCGTCCCGATGATCAGACGGTCGCGCCCGGGGGACATGTCGGCGGTGGCGGCCTGCATCTGGGTGGCCAAGCGTTCGTGGAATTCACGGTGCAGCTCAA
>JAVHVB010000365.1:0-5841 GCA_032160775.1 Pseudonocardiales bacterium
TTCGCGGTACGGATGGCCTCGTAGGTCGGCGGCCGGCCCGAGCCGCGCCGTTGGTAGTCGGGGTCGCCGATGCGCAGCGGCTTGCCGTAATGCTCGACCAGAACGGCGCGGGGCCAGGTCCGCGGCACCCTGCCGTGCCACAGACGCAGCATGCTCCTACCGTCGGCCGCGGCCGGCAATGCGGTGTGGCCGATCCGGGCGAACGTGGGCGCGAGGTCGATGCTGGTGGTCATCGCGCTGATCGTCCGGGCGGCAGGCACGCCCGGACCGGTGACGACCAGCGGCACCCGGATGTCGGCGTCGAACGCGGTGAGCTTGCCCGGCCGCAACCGGTACTGGCCGAGATGGAAGCCGTTGTCCGAGCTGAAGACCACATAGGTGTTGTCGGCGATGCCGAGGCCGTCGAGCAGCCGCCGCAGGTGACCGATCATCCGATCGACGGACAGCACAGCTTCGGCGCGGTGCCGGTAGACCGTTCTGATGGCGCGACCGCTTTCCCGGCTCAGCGCCGGAAGGCTCGCCAGCCAGCGGGGCGCCCGCGTCGGCAGCCGGTTCCAGGCCGGGCCGCGCGGTGCGCTCGCCGAGCGGTACCTGTCGACGTCACGCGGCGCGGCTGTCGCCGGCAGGTGGGGCGAGAAGGGCGCGATCTCGAGTGCGAACGGGCGCTCGCGTCCGGCGTTCCGGGTGATGAAGGCGCTCGCCTTGCGCGACAGGACGTCGGTGAGATAGGCGCGCGGTCGGTACCCGTGGTAGCGGACCGCGCCGTTCTCGTTGAGCTGATACCCGTACTCGCGGTAGCCGCCTCCGGCGACGTCCCACTCGTCCCAGCCACGCGGAACGCCGTCGTTCGGCTGGTAGCCGTTGAGGTACTTGCCCATGAACCCGGTCGCGTACCCGGCGTGCTGCAGCGCGAGCCCGTAGGTCCTCGCTGCGTTGTGGTGGGCGTTGAACGCGCGGTACCCGCCGTTGCTCCCGGTGTTCCTGAACACGCCGGTGTTGTGCGGATAGCGGCCGGTCAGGATGGCGGCCCGCGACGGGCAGCACTGCGAGTCGACCACGAAGTACTTGCTGAAGCTGACACCCTGCTGCCGCATGCGCTGCACGTTCGGCATGTATCGAAGCAGGTTGCTGGTGAGATCGTCCGTCAGCACGAACAAGATGTTCGGCCGGACGGCCGTCCCCGGTGCCGGGGCGGGTGTTGCCGCACGGTTCCTTGGCGGGCTCGCCGCGGAACTGTGGGCCGCGCCCGGCGCCTCATTCAGGGTCAGGGTGACAATCAGCGCGCCGAGCAGGATTGGCAGACCGATCACCCGAACGCGTCGCAAGATCCATCGCATGAGGAACGACAGTCCCGACCAGCATCAGTATTGTCAACTTAATCCGTAGGAAAAGTAGACATTGTCATAGCTGCTACGGTTCGCAAAGATCGGGTGCCCCGCCGGAGCGCCGATCCGGCCCTTGGGGGGCAGCCATGGTCAAGCGTGGTCAATGCATCACGGCTGTGGCCGCACTCGTCGCTGGGATGGTGACCGGCTACGCCGGTCCGGCCGGCGCGGTCGGCCCAGGCACGTTCACGAAGGTCACCACGCCCAGTCACACCACGACGTTCAACTACGACAACAGCCATCCGAGCGGTCACCACCTCACGGTGGGTGGCACGACATCGGCCGACGTGACGACCGTCGACCTCGTCTGTATGGACACCGCGCCGAGCGGCCCCGCCAGCCAAACGCTCGCAGCCGCCGTCCCGGTGACGGGCGGGTCGTTCAGCGCCACCGTCAACCTGATGATCCAGGCTCAATGCAGATTGCGGGCAATCCCCGCCGGCGTCGATGAGCTGTCCGACTATGTGGGTTCGTTCTCCGGTCCCATCCTCTACATGACCGGGGTCCAGTACGTCACGGTCGGGTCGACGCGGGTCGGGTACATCGGTCTGGACGAGCAGGGCAACGGGATCGCGGCGATCGAAGACGCCGGGCAGTGCGGTCCGGCACTCACCGCCACGATCGATCCGCCGGCCATGTTCATCCGCGGCGGTGCCGGTGGCCAGAACTGCGCCTTCGCGCTGCCGAGTAGCAACATGCCGCCGTCCGGCACGGCGAATGCGAGCACGATCAAGGTCGACGGTCACAGCGCATACCTGCCGTTCCACGTTTCGAGCTTCCTCAACCAGTCGCCGCAGTCACTTGGGCTGGCGCAGCCGCCGCTGACAGTGTCGTTCCACCGGCTCGCGAGCGGCGACGCGACGGTGAGTGAGACCGCAAAGTTGTGGCGGTGCAGCGTGAGCGAGCTGTACCCGCCGACGTCCGTCTCGTGCCCGACCCTCGTGTACACGGGGGTCACGTTCCACCGCGTCAGCACCCTCTTCCGCGGCGCCCATCAGATCCGGGTGAGGGACACCTTCACGGGCACCGACAACCACGCCCACACCGTGAACGTCCTCTATGAAGGAACCGTCAGCCCACAACCCAGCGGCCGGGTGGGTTACACGTTCCCGGGCGGCGGCACCACCTTCCATCGATCGACGCTCGATGAGGTCGTCCACGGGTTGGGCACCGGGATCGGCACCATGTACAGCCGCTCCGACATGTTCGCCGGGGCGGACGACCCCGCGGCCAGCACTCTCGGGCTGACGTGGTCGCGTGCCCCGCTGAACGTGCGATTCGCACACAGCTCCCCGGATCTGTTCGGCATGCCCTACACGCTGCACGTCGCCACCCACGGCCACGCCAACCTCGGCTTCGCCTATAGCGGTGCGCCGACGACGGCGGGCGCCAAGAAGCTCGCCGCGCTTGCCGAGCACGAGATGCCGTGACTCCATCGGTCGCCCGGCCTGCGGCGTGCAGCCAGGTGAGCCGGACGTAGTCCTAACCCACGGCTCCGCTCATCGCGGCGGCCCGTCCGGGGCGGCCACCGACTCCAGCACTTCGACCTCGTCGCCGACGGCGATGTCGACGCCCGGGTTGTCCGGGACGAGGTTCATCGCGAACCAGGTCTCGCCGTCCCAGCGGCGGTAGCGCGCGAGCGTGGCGATCGGCTCCTTGGTGCGCCGTGCGGTGTCCGGATCGGTCATCGTCACCACGCACCGGTCGCAGCCCTTCACCACTCGGAAGAACGCGGAGCCGATCCGGATCCGCCGCCAGCCGTCCTCCTCCCAGGCCACCGTCTCGTCGATCACGACGTTCGGCCGGAACCTGGTCATCGGCAGCGGTCCCTCGTCTGCGCGCGGGCCGTCGGCGATCCAGTCGTTGAGCTGGGCGAGCGAGGCGGACGTCGCCAGTAGCAGCGGATAGCCGTCGGCGAACGAGACATAGTCGGTGTCCAGGGCGAACGCCGGGTTCGGGTGCCGGCGGGTCGGGTCGTCCAGGTGGACCAGGCGCACCGGCTCGCCGACCACCTTGCTGAACCAGGCGCACGCCTCCGGGGCGGCGAGCGACGCGACCAGCTCGCTCTTCCACACCTGCACCGGGACAAGATTCCCGGCGGGGACGTCGATCGCCAGGGGCGGCGCGTCGGGGGAGGTGAGGTTCAGGCCGCCGTCCGGTCGCAACTCCGGCGTGACGAGCATCAGGCGCGGACGCTCGCGCGCGGTCACCACCTCGCCGGCCTCGTCCACCACCATCCAGCGGCGGTCCCCGGCGAGTCCCCACGCCTCCACCGTCGCGCTGCGCGCCGAGTGGCCGCGGCACGACTTCACCGGGTACCGGTTGATCGAGGAGAGCACGCCCACATGTCGAGCCTAAGCCGCGGCGCATCTCCCAAGAGCAGGGTGGATCAGCGACTGACGAGCAGGCGGCGGAAGGCCGCGAGCCGGGCCGGCGTCGAGTGGCCCTCGGCGACCCACGCGTCGAGGTGACAGCCGGCCGCGGCCGACACGTGCTCACAACCCGGCAGACACTGCACCGCGCCGTCCTCGAGGTCCGGGAACGCCCACAGCAGGTCGTCCGCCGTCACGTGCGCCAGCCCGAACGAGCGCACGCCCGGTGTGTCGATCACCCACCCAGGGGCGTCCGGCAGACGCAGCGCGACAACAGAGGAGGACGTGTGCCGTCCCTTCCCGATGGCGCTCACCACGCCGATCGCGCGTCGTGCGCTGGGTACGAGGGCATTGATCAGCGTCGACTTGCCGACGCCGGAGTGACCGACGAACACCGACTCGTGGCCGACCAGCCGGTCCAGCAGATCCGCCGGTGATGCGCCGCGCTGCGTCACGACGAACGGCACGTCCAGCGCGGCGTACCGCTCTTCGACTGCGTCCGGCGTCGCCAGGTCGGCCTTCGTGAGGCAGAGGATCGGCTCGATCCCGGCGGCCAGTGCCGCCACCAGGCAACGATCGATGAACCCGAACGAGGGTTCCGGGTCGGCCAGCGCCGACACGATCACGAGTTGGTCGGCGTTCGCCACGATGATCCGTTCGTGCGGGTCGTTGTCGTCGGCCGTGCGGCGCAGCACGGTCTCCCGCTCGGCGACCCGGACGATCCGGGCGAGCGTGTCGGCGCGCCCGGTCAGGTCTCCGACCACGTCCACCCGGTCGCCGACGACGAGCTGCGTACGGCCCAGCTCGCGGGCGCGCATGGCCGTCACCTCGGCGTCCCCGACCAGCACGCCGAAGCGGCCCCGATCGACGGTGTACACCTGCCCCTCGACTGCGTCCGCGTGCGTCGGGCGCTGCTTCGACCGCGGCCGGGTGCCCCTCGGGTTGGCCCGGTTCCGGACGTCGTCCTCGTCCATTCGGCTGGTGTCGCGGGCCACGGCAGCGGGTCCAGTCAGTCGTCGAGCAACGCTGACCACATGGCCGGGAAGTCCGGCAGTGTCTTGCTCGTCGTGGCGATGTCGTCCACCTCGACGCCGTCGACCGCCAGGCCCACCACGGCGCCGGCGGTCGCCATCCGGTGGTCGGCGTAGGTGTGCCACACGCCGCCGTGCAGAGGCCGCGGCGCGATCGTGAGCCCGTCCGACCGCTCGGTGACGTGCCCGCCCAGGTGGGTCAGTTCGGTACACAGCGCGGCCAGCCGGTCCGTCTCGTGCCCGCGCAGGTGGCCGATGCCGTAGAAGGACGACTCCGAGTCGGCGAGTGCGGCGAGGGCCGCGAGAACCGGCGTGAGCTCGCCGACATCGCGCAGGTCGGCGACCAGCCCGTTGATGATGCCGGTCCCGCGCACCGTGAGCCCGTCTGCGGTCAGCTCCGCGTCGGCGCCCATCGCGGTGAGCAGGTCGCGCAGCGCATCGCCGGGCTGGGTCGTCGCGGCCGGCCACCCGGGGATGTGCACCGCGCCGCCGGTCACCATGGCCGCGGCGAGGAACGGCGCGGCGTTCGACAGATCAGGCTCCACGACGTGGGTGCCGGCGGCGATGGGGCCGGCCGCGACCTGCCAGCACCCCGGCTCGACGCGCGCGGCCGCGACACCGGCCGCGCGGAGAACGGCGAGGGTCATCTCGATGTGCGGTTGTGACGGCACCGGTTCGGCGCCGGTGTGGACGATCTCGATGCCCTTGTCGTAACGCGCCCCGGCGAGCAGCAGTCCGGAGACGAACTGGGACGACGCCGACGCGTCGATGTGCACCCGGCCGCCGGGCACCGAGCCGGTGCTCAGCACGGTGAACGGCAGCCGGCTGCGGCCCTCGTCGGCGATCTCCACACCGGCCTGCCGCAGCCCGTCGATGAGGGTGGCCATCGGCCGTTCGCGCGCGTACTCGTCACCGTCGAAGACCACCGGACCGGCAGCGAGCGCGGCGACCGGCGGCACGAAGCGCATCACCGTGCCGGCCAACCCGGTGTCCACCTGACCGCCGTGCAGCGCTCCCGGTGTGACGAGCCAGTCCGACCCGTCGTCCTCGACG
>JAVHVB010000366.1:0-4419 GCA_032160775.1 Pseudonocardiales bacterium
CGGCGAAGTCCTGCCGGGACTCGATGTTCCAGGCGATCCTGCCGATCCGCGGCAAGATCATCAACGTCGAGAAGTCCCGGATCGACCGGGTGCTGAAGAACAACGAGGTGCAGTCGCTGATCACCGCACTCGGCACCGGCATCCACGACGACTTCGACCTGGCCAAGCTGCGCTATCACAAGATCGTGCTGATGGCCGACGCCGACGTCGACGGCCAGCACATCACCACGTTGCTGCTCACCCTGCTCTTCCGCTTCATGCGCCCGCTGATCGAGGCCGGCCACGTCTACCTGGCCGCCCCGCCGCTCTACAAGATCAAGTGGTCCAAGGGCGAGCCGAGCTACGCGTACAGCGAGAAGGAGCGCGACGGGATCATCAAGGACGGCCAGGCAGGCGGCCGCAAGCTGGCCAAGGAAGACGCGATCCAGCGCTACAAGGGCCTCGGCGAGATGAACTCGAAGGAGCTGTGGGAGACCACCATGGACCCGGCCCACCGGATCCTGCGGCTCGTCACCCTCGACGACGCGGCCACCGCGGACGAGCTGTTCAGCGTGCTGATGGGCGAGGACGTCGAGGCGCGGCGCTCCTTCATCATCCGCAACGCCAGGGACGTCCGGTTCCTCGACATCTGATTGGTTGACCCTTGACTGACATCACCGAGCCGCCGAGCTCCTACGACCGGATCGAGCCGGTCGACATCCAGACCGAGATGCAGCGGTCCTACATCGACTACGCGATGTCGGTCATCGTCGGCCGGGCGCTGCCCGATGTCCGCGACGGCCTGAAGCCGGTGCACCGCAAGATCCTGTACGGGATGTACGACTCCGGCTTCCGGCCGGACCGGAACTACGTCAAGTGCGGGCGGGTCGTCGGCGACGTGATGGGCAACTACCACCCGCACGGCGACTCGGCGCTGTACGACGCGCTGGTCCGGATGGCGCAGCCGTGGTCGCTGCGCTACCCGTTGATCGACCCGCAGGGCAACTTCGGCTCGCCGGGCAACGACCCGGCGGCCGCCTACCGCTACACCGAGTGCCGACTGCAGAACCTCGCCATGGAGATGTTGCGCGACATCGACAAGGCGACCGTCGACTACGTGCCCAACTACGCCGGCAACACCACCGAGCCGGTCATCCTGCCTGCCCGGTTCCCGAACCTGCTGGTCAACGGCTCCGAGGGCATCGCAGTCGGCATGGCCACCCGGATCCCGCCGCACAACCTTCGCGAGGTCGCCTCGGGCGTCGTGTGGGCACTCGACCACCCGGACGCCACCGACGAGGAGCTCCTCGAGAAGCTGATCGAGCTGATCCAGGGACCGGATTTCCCGACCCGCGGGCTGATCGTCGGCCGCGACGGCATCGAGGACGCCTACCGCACCGGCCGCGGTTCGATCCGGATGCGCGCAGTCGTCGAGGTCGAAGCCGACCAGAAGGGCGCGACCATCCTGGTCGTCACCGAGCTGCCCTACCAGGTCAACCCGGACAACCTCGTCGAGTCGATCGCGCAGCTGGTGAAGGACGGCAAGATCTCCGGGATCCGCGCGATCCACAACGAGAGCTCCGACCGCATCGGCATGCGCATCGTGATCACCCTCAGCCGCGACGGCGTGGCGAAGGTCGTGCTGAACAATTTGTTCAAGCACACCCAGCTGCAGACGACCTTCGGCGCCAACATGCTGGCGATCGTCGACGGCGTGCCGCGCACGCTGCGCATCGACCAGTTCGTCTCGCACTACGTCGAGCACCAGGTCGAGGTCATCGTCCGCCGGACCCGCTTCCTGCTGCAGCAGGCCGAGGAGCGCGCGCACATCCTGCGTGCGCTGCTGAAGGCCCTCGACCAGCTGGACGCGGTGATCGCGCTGATCCGCAGCGCGCCGTCCGCCGAGGACGCCCGCGGCGGGCTCATGCGGCTGCTCGAGATCGACGAGCTCCAGGCCACCGCGATCCTGGATCTGCAGCTGCGCCGGTTGGCCGCGCTCGAGCGGAACCGGATCATCGAGGAGGCCGCCGAGATCGAGGCCAAGATCGCCGATCTCAACGACATCCTTGCCCGGCCGGGCCGGCAGCGGAGCATCGTCCGCGACGAGCTGACCGAGATCGTCGACAAGTACGGCGACGACCGGCGCACCCGGCTGATTCCGCACGACGGCGACGTCTCGATGGAAGACCTCATCGCCCAAGAGGACGTCGTCGTCACGATCACCCGCACGGGCTACGCGAAGCGGACCAAGACCGATCTCTACCGGGCGCAGCGCCGCGGCGGGAAGGGTGTGCAGGGCGCGAACCTGCGCACCGACGACATCGTCGAGCACTTCTTCGTCACGTCCACCCACGACTGGATCCTGTTCTTCACCAACAAGGGCCGGGTCTACCGAGCGAAGGCGTACGAGCTGCCCGAGGCGAACCGGAACGCTCGCGGCCAGCACGTCGCCAATCTGCTCGCCTTCCAGCCGGACGAGGCGATTGCCGAGGTCATCACCCTCAAGGACTACGAGGTGTCGCCGTACCTCGTCCTGGCGACCAAGCACGGGCTGGTCAAGAAGACCGAGCTCACCAGGTTCGATTCCAACCGCACCGGCGGGCTCATCGCGATCAAGCTGCGCGACGACGACGAGCTGATCGACGCCGCGCTGATCTCCGACACCGACGACCTGCTCCTGGTGAGCCGTAAGGCGATGTCGATCCGGTTCACCGCCAACGACGAGGCGCTGCGGCCGATGGGCCGGGACACCTCGGGCGTCTTCGGCATGCGGTTCAACGCCGGCGACGAGTTGCTTGCGATGGCCGTGGTGCGCGACGACGACGCGGAAATCTTGGTCGCGACTGAGGGCGGCTACGCCAAACGCACCCGGATCGGCGAGTATCCAGTGCAAGGGCGAGGGGGCAAGGGTGTGCTCACGGCGCGTATCGTGTCCACCCGAGGCAGCTTGGTCGGTGCGATCGTGGTGGCTCCGAACGAAGAGGTCTACGCGATCACGTCCGACGGAGTTGTCATAAGGACTCGGGCAGCCGAGGTTCGCCGGGCGCAGCGTCAGACCATGGGCGTGCGGCTGATGAATCTGCCGGAGGGCGTCACCGTCGTCGCCATCGCGCGTAACGCAGAGGAACCGGACGAACAGCAGGAGTGACATTGACGCAATCGCCCCAGAGCGGGCAGGCAGCGCCCATGAACACGACCGGGTTCCCATCGGCCTCCGCTACGACGTCCGGCTCCGACACGAGTTCCTCCTCTGGCGGACCCTCACCGTCCACGCCGACGAGCTCCACGCCGTGGGGATCCACCTCGACCGCGCCAGGTACCCCGCACTGGACCTCGACGCCGCTCAGCACGGATGAGGCGCCGACTGCCGCCGTGCCGCTGGTGCAGGGCACGGCCGTGACCGGCAGCCCGCCGCCGCCCCGGACGCCGGAACCGGCGGCAGCCTCGGCGGATCACCGCCGGCCGATGCGAGCGCGCGGGCCGCGCCGGGCACGGCTGCAGTTGCGGCACATCAACCCGTGGACCGTGCTGAAGTTCTCCTGCGTGCTCTCGATCGCGCTGTTCTTCGTCTGGCTGATCGTCGTCGGCGTCCTGTTCGGGGTGCTCGACGGCGCCGGTGTTATCGGCAAGATCAACGACGCGTACACAACGATCCAGGGCGGCAACTCGAAGCCGCCGGTCACCGCAGGAGTCGTCTTCGGTGGCGCGGCGATCATCGGTGTGGTGAACATCGTGCTGTTCATCGCGCTGACGACGGTCGGCTCGGTGGTCTACAACCTGTGTGCCGACCTCGTCGGTGGCATCGAGATCACCCTCTCAGAGCGCTGATCGAGGGAGCTTTTGCCAAGGCGCTTCGCGCGCCGGATATGCTTCCTCTTCGCGTCGTGAGACGTGACCCGGGCCTGTAGCTCAGACGGTTAGAGCGCATCCCTGATAAGGATGAGGCCGGAGGTTCAAGTCCTCCCAGGCCCACGTGTCGATGAAAAAGCCAGTCGTCCTGGCCGCACTGCTCGGAGCAGTCGCGGCGGTTGCCGCCAGGCGCAAGCAGGCGCAGGCCGACGCGGCCGCACTCTGGCGCGAGGCGACGTCCGACGCCTCGCGCTGAGATACTCGATAGACCGGCACTTCCCGGGGACGTAGCTCAATTGGTAGAGCACCGCCTTTGCAAGGCGGGGGTTGGGCGTTCGAGTCGCCTCGTCTCCACTAGCAATTCTGGCCGCTGTGGCCGTCGGCCGGGTGCGAAGCCGAGGCAGATGTAGCCCACTGTGTAGCCAGACCGCGCGGGCCAGGGGCCAAATTGGGGCTCCCCGTCGCCCTCGCCAGGGTGGAAAGCACGGCCCAGCCGCCGCCTCAAGCGCGAAGTGTCCTGGTCACCCGCCGTCGTGGTTCCGGTACTTCGCGCATGACCCGTCGACCGGGCCGCGCAAAACCGGCACCTAT
>JAVHVB010000367.1:0-9830 GCA_032160775.1 Pseudonocardiales bacterium
TACCGCGCCGCGTACTCGATGGCCGATCTCGGCCTCTCCTGATCACTCAACAGATAGTGCGGGCGTGGACGAACCGGGTGCGGTGGGGGTGGGGCCGCACCCGCTGCCGTGGCCTGACGACCCGCGCTTCGACCCGGACCTGCTGCGCGGTGGGGATCGGCGCAACGTCATCGACCGGTACCGGTACTGGACGGTCGAGGCGATCGTCGCCGACCTGGATACCCGCCGGCACCCCTTCGCCGTCGCCATCGAGAACTGGCGGCACGACCTGAACATCGGCACCGTCGTCCGCACCGCGAACGCCTTCCTCGCCCGCGAGGTCATCGTCGTCGGCAACCGGCGGTGGAACCGGCGCGGGGCGATGGTCACCGACCGCTACCAGCACATCCGGCACGTCCCGTCCGCCGCCGAGCTCGGCGCCTACGCGGCGCAGGCCGGGTACGAGATCGTCGCCGTGGACAACCTGCCCGGCGCGGTGCCGCTCGAGACGTATCCGCTGCCGGCGAACGCCCTGCTGCTGTTCGGGCAGGAGGGGACGGGGCTCAGCGTGCCTGCCCGGGACGTGTCGGGCGCGGTCTGCTCGATCGCGCAGTTCGGCTCCACCAGGTCGATCAACGCGGGCGTCGCCGCCGGCATCGCGATGCACGCCTGGATCCGGCTGCACGTCAGTCCTGGGTGAGCAAATAGCGGCCGAAGTGCGGGACGGTGAAGGCGATCCGGCCGCGCTGGCCGGAGTAGACCAGGCCCTTCTTGAGCAGGCCGTCGCGCGCCGGCGACAGCGACTGTGGCGGCCGGCCGAGCGATTTGGCCACTTCGGCCGTCGACACCGCCTCCTCGAAGGTGTCCGCGACGTCGGCCATTGCCCGCAGGTACTCGCGTTCGGCCGGCGTCGCCCGCTCGTAGCGCGAGCCGAAGAAGCCGACCGCGAGCTCCGCCTCGGCCTCCGGTGCCGCCACCGCGACGTCCGCGGCGCCGATCGGCGAGCGCGGCGCGACGTCCCAGGCGACCTTGCCGTACGCCTGGACGAAGTAGGGGTAGCCGCCGGTCGCGGCGTACATCGCGGCGAGTGCGTCGTCGCTGAAGTCGGCGCCCTCGTCGCGCGCCGGCGCGCGGAGCGCGAGGTCGTGCGCCGTCCGGTCGAGCCGGTCGATGCGCGCGTAGCGGAACAGCCGCTCGGAGTACGACTTCGCGGCGGACAGCACCGTCGGCAGATGCGGCAGACCCGCGCCGACGACGACGAGCGGCAGGCCGAGCTGGGACATCTCGTGGCAGGCCGCGCAGAGCGCGGAGACGTCGTCCGGGCCGAGGTCCTGCATCTCGTCGACGAAGACGGCCACGCCGTGGCCGCTGTCGCCGGCCAGCCCGGCGACGTCGGAGAACACTTCGACGAGGTCGATCTCCATGTCGCCCGAATCGGCGCGTCCGGGGACGGTGGGTACGTCGATGCCCGGCTGCCACTGCCGGCCCCTGGCCGCGCCGGCGCCGGCCCCGCTCTGCGCGAAAGACTTGACCACGCCGAGGACGTGCCGCGACTCGGCCGGGTTACGGCCGCCGAGTTCACGGACCGCCAGATGCAGGGCGCCGGCCAGTGGCTGCCGGATCGACCGGTCCGGCCGCGCCTCGAGCTTGCCGGTGCCCCACGCGTGCCGCACCGCGGAGGAGCGCAGTGCGTTCAGCAACACGGTCTTGCCGACCCCGCGCAGGCCGGTGAGCACGACCGAGCGTTCGGCCTTGCCGCGCGCCACCCGCTCGAGGAGCACCTCGAACGCGGCCAGCTCGGTGTCCCGGCCGGCCAGCTCGGGCGGCCGCTGCCCTGCGCCCGGGGCGTACGGGTTGCGTACCGGGTCCATGGTTCCCCCTGGCTCTTCGCGGCTCGGTAGCACTGTATTGCGCTCTCTAGCAGATTCGGCATATTGGCTGATACAAGCCGATCGTGTCGCGCCGCTAGCCTGGGTGCTCCCCTGCCAGCGAGGAGTCTCCGCACATGCTGCTGTCCGTGATCGGGACCGGCTATCTCGGCGCCACCCATGCCGCCGCCATGGCCGAACTCGGCCACGAGGTGATTGGCGTGGACGTCGACAAGGCCAAGGTGGAGCGGCTGTCAGCAGGCGAGATTCCTTTCTACGAGCCGGGTCTGCCGGAGCTGCTCAGCAAGCACGTGGCGTCCGGCCGACTGCGGTTCAGCACGTCGATCGCCGAGGCGGCCGAGTTCGCGGAGCTGCATTTCGTCTGCGTCGGAACTCCGCAGAAGGACACCGAGTACGCCGCGGACCTGAGCTACGTGGACGCCGCGTTCGAGTCGCTGCTCGCCCACCTGCAGCCCGGCGGGGTCGTGGTGGGGAAGTCCACCGTCCCGGTCGGCACCGCCGCACGACTCGCTGCCGATGTGGCGGCGGCCGGCGGCGCGCTCATCTGGAATCCGGAGTTCCTGCGTGAGGGGTTCGCCGTCGAGGACACGCTGCGGCCCGACCGGATCGTCATCGGCGTCGAGGACGACCGGGCGCGCGAAATACTCGAGCAGGCGTATGCACCGATTCTCGCCACCGGCGTCCCGGTGGTCGTCACCGACTTCGCCACCGCCGAGCTGGTCAAAGTGGCTGCCAACTCGTTCCTGGCCACCAAGATCTCGTTCATCAACGCGATGGCCGAGGTGTGCGAGGCGACCGGCGCCGACGTCACCCTGCTGGCAACCGCGATCGGCCATGACGCGCGGATCGGGCACCGGTTCCTGCGTGCCGGTCTGGGCTTCGGCGGCGGCTGCCTGCCCAAGGACATTCGGGCGTTCATGGCGCGCGCGGGCGAGCTGGGCGTCGACCAGGCCGTGTCGTTCCTCAAGAGCGTTGACGAGATCAATTTGCGCCGCCGGGCCCGCACTGTCGACCTCGCGCGAGAGGTGTGCGGCGGGTCGCTGGCCGGTCGGCGCGCGGCGATCCTGGGTGCGGCGTTCAAGCCGGACAGCGACGACATCCGCGACTCGCCCGCCCTCGACGTGGCGCTCGCGATCCAGCGGCAGGGCGCGGCCGTCTGGGTATACGACCCGCACGCGATGAACAACGCCAAGGAGAGTTACCCGACGCTGGCCTACGCCCCGACTGCGCTCGACGCGTGCGCCGACGCCGACGTCGTACTGCACCTCACCGAGTGGCCGGAGTTCCGCGAGCTGTCCCCTGAGCACCTTGCCGGTGTGGTGCGCGAGCAGAACATCGTCGACGGCCGGACGATTCTCGATCCGGCGGTCTGGCGGGCGGCGGGCTGGCACTTCCGCGCCCTCGGCCGCCCCTAACGTCATGCGGTTTTGGCGTCCCTGCGTCACATGGCCGCCTGGGACGCCGAAACCGGTGGGTTAGCGGGTCGGGAGCGTGAGGATCTCCGCGCCGTCGTCGGTGACCACGAGAGTGTGCTCCCACTGCGCGGCAATCGAGCCGTCCTTGGTGAGCACCGTCCAGCCGTCGTCCCACATGTACCAGTCGTAACCGCCAAGGGTGAGCATCGGCTCGACGGTGAAGGTCATGCCCGGTTCGAGCAGCGTGGTGGCCCGCGGGTTGTCGTAGTGCAGGATCGTCGGCTTGGTGTGGAACGACGGCCCGACACCGTGCCCGGTGTAGTCCCGGACCACGCCGTAGCCGAACCGCTTGGCATACGACTCGATGACCCGGCCGATGACGCTGATGGGGCGCCCGGGCCGCACCGCAGCGATACCGCGCAGCATCGCCTCGCGGGTGCGCTCACCGAGCAGCCGCACGTCCTCACTCGGCGTCCCGGCGAAGAAGGTCGCACACGTGTCGCCGTGCACGCCGTCGAGGAACGCGGTGATGTCCACCTTCACGACGTCGCCGTCGACGAGTGGGCGCGAGTCCGGGATGCCGTGGCAGATCACTTCGTTGACGCTGGTGCACAGCGACTTGGGAAAGTCCTTGTAGCCGAGGGTGGACGGGTAGGCGCCGTGCTCGGTCAGGTACTCGTGGCCGACCCGGTCGAGTTCGTCAGTGGTCACCCCGGGGGCGACGTGCTTGCCCACCTCGACGAGCGCGTCGGCGGCGAGCCGACCGGCCCGGCGCATCCGCTCGATCGTGTCCGCGTCCTTGACCATCGGATCGTCGAAGTCTGCGGCGGTGGCCGGCCAGGTGCCGACGTAGTGCGGTCGGGCGATCTGGGGCGGCACCCCGCGACGCGGCGAGAGGGTGCCTCGCCGGAGCGGGGTGGCTGTGGTCATGCGTCCATTCTGCCAACTGCCCGCACCTTCGCGACGGCAGCTGCGGGGGAGTCGACCCGAATCAGCTCGACGGGGGCACCCTGCGCATCCTGGACTTCCCAGCCGCCGAGGCAGACGACGGGAACGCCGGTGCGCATCGCCAGGGCGATCTCGCTGAGCGTGCCCCAGCTGCCGCCGACGGCAATCACTGCATCCGCCGCGCGCACGAGCAGCCCGTTGCGCAGCTCGCCCAATCCGGTCGGGATCACGACGGTCGCCGCCGAGACCGAACGATCGGTGCCGGGCAGCAGCGCGACTGTCACGCCACCGACGGCGGTGGCACCCTCGGTGGCCGCGGTCATCACGCCGCCGAGTCCGCCGGTCAGCACGATCGCCCCCGCCTCGGCGAGCAGCCGGCCGACCTCGCGAGCCGCCGCGATCTCGAGATCCGAAGCCGATTCCCCCGGCCCGACAACCGCGACGTACGTCATGCGCGGTGACAGCGGAATAAGTGCTTCAAAGTTCCCTCCCGAACTCGGGAGCAATCATGCGTCAGACCTCGACGACCATGGGAACGAGCATCGGCCGGCGGCGGTACTCCCGGTCGACCCATCGGCCGACGGTGCGCCGGATCAGGTGCTGCAGCGCATCGGCGTCGCGCGTCCCGTCGGCGAGCGCCTTCTCGACGACCTCGATCAACTCGGCGGTGATCGGGTCCAGGGCGGACGGGTCGTCGCTGAACCCGCGCGAGGTGATCTCCGGGCCGAAGACGACCTTGCCCAACTCGCTGTCTACGGCGACGAGGATGGAGAGGAAACCGTCCTCGCCGAGGATTCGCCGGTCCTTCAGCGTGGTGTCGCCGATGTCGCCGACCTCGAGTCCGTCGACGTAGACGTAGCCGACGGGTATGCGGCCGACTATCGATGCGACGCCGTCGGCCAGGTCGACCACCGTGCCGTCCTCGGCGAGCATGATCTTGTCATCGGTCAGCCCCATCGAGCGGCCGATCGCCGCGTGCGCGCGGATGTGCCGCCACTCGCCGTGCACGGGCATCAGGTTCTTCGGCCGCACGACGCTCAGCAGGTAGCGCAGTTCGCCGGCCGGCGCGTGGCCCGACACGTGGACGAGCGCGGTCGACTTGTCGATGACGGTCGCGCCGAGCCGGGCCAGTCCGTTGATCACCGACCCGACCGAGGTCTCGTTGCCGGGGATGAGCGAGGACGCGAGCAGGATCGTGTCGTCCGGGACGATCCTGATCGTCTGGTGGTCGCGGTTGGCCATCCGGGACAGGGCCGACAGGGGCTCGCCCTGCGAGCCGGTCGAGATGAGCAGGACCCGGCGGCTCGGCAACTGCTCCGCGGTGGGCAGATCGATCATGAGGTTGTCGGGCACGCGCAGCAGGCCGAGCTCGCGGGCGATCTGCATGTTGCGCACCATCGAGCGGCCGACGAGCGCGACCTGCCGCCCGGATTCCGCGGCCGCGTTGAGTACCTGCTGGACCCGGTGCACATGCGAGGCGAAGCAGGCGACGATGATCCGTCCCTTCGCCTTGTGGATGACGTCCGCGACCGCCTGGCCGACCGTCATCTCCGACGGCAGGAAGCCGCCGACCTCCGCGTTGGTGGAATCGGCGAGCAGCATGTCGACGCCCTCGTCGCCGAGCCGCGCGAAGCCGGGCAGGTCGGTGAGCCGGCCGTCGAGCGGGGTCTGGTCCATCTTGAAGTCGCCGGTGTGCAGCAGCGTCTGGCCACCGGCCCGGATGGCGACGGCGAGCGCGTCCGGGATCGAGTGGTTGACCGCGAAGAACTCCAGCCCCCACGGGCCGACATCCTGCCGGTCACCCTCGACGACCTGATGCAGAACCCCCTTGATCCGATGCTGTTCGAGCTTGGACGAGACGAGCGCGAGCGTGAGGCGGGAGCCGTACACCGGGATGTCGGCGCGGTCGCGGAGCAAGTAGGGCAACGCGCCGATGTGGTCCTCGTGGCCATGCGTGAGAACGACCGCATCGATGCGGTCGAGGCGGGACCTGAAGGCCGACCAGTCGGGCAGCGTCAGATCGACGCCGGGGGAGTTCGTCTTGCCGAGCAACATGCCGCAGTCGACGATCAGCAGCCGGCCGCCGTACTCGAACATCGTCATGTTGCGGCCGATCTCCTTGATGCCGCCGAGCGCGACGATGCGGATCGCGCCTGCGGGGAGATCTGGCGGGGCGCCGAGCGCGGGCCTGGCGTCCGAAGTCATGGTCCGAGGCTATCGTTCGGCCATGGCCGCCGTTGCGCTGAGTTCGGACAACATCACCCAGATCGGGTTGATCGTGATCGTGGCCCTCGTGGTGATCGGCGCGATCCTGTCGTTCGTCATCACGGCACTCGTGGCGCGCATCGTGATCCTGGTGCTCGTCGTCGGCCTCGCGGTCCTCGTCTGGCAGCAGCGCACGCACCTGAAGGACAAGTTCGACAAGTGCGAACTCCAGGCCACCTTCTTCGGTGTGCACTTCGACGCCCCGGACTCGGTGGTTCAGCATTGCCAGAAGCGGCTGCAGTCGCCGCACGCCTGACAGGCCCGACCGCGGGGCGTCACCAGACCTGAGGCTGCCGGCGTCAGGACTTTGCTCGGCGCCCGCGCCAGTAGTGGACGGCGGTGGGGATGAGACCCAGGACGACGACGGCGACGACCGCGTAGTCGATCCAGCCCTTGTGCTCGCGGACGAAATCGACCTTGCCCAGCTGGTGGCCGAGTAGCAGGATGCCGTCGGCCCACAGGACACCGCCGATGGCGCTGTACAGCGCGTAGAGCGGGAATCGCATCCGGCCGACCCCGGCCATCACGGTGGCGACCGTCCGCACGATCGGGACGAAGCGGCCGACGACGATCGTCCACGAGCCGTACCGCGCGAAGAAGTGGTGCGCGCGTTCGACGTATTCGGGGCGGAACAGCCGGGAGTCCGGCCGGTCGAACACCACCGGTCCGGCGCGGTAGCCGATCGCGTAGCCCACCAGATTTCCGACGAAGGCGGCGACCGGCGCGATGATGAGGAAGGACGTCAGCGAGCTGGTGACGGCGCCGGTCGCGATGCTGATCCCGGCGGCGAAGAGCAGCGTGTCGCCGGGGAGGAAGAATCCGACCAGCAGGCCGCATTCGGCGAACAGCACGATGGCCAGAATCAGCAGCGCGCCGGAACCGGAGAGCAGGTTGTCCGGGCTGATCGGATTCGCGAGGAGCACTCGGCGGAGTCTACGGAGCACCGATGTGAACTTCCGCGGTACGCCATACTTCGACAGAGGCCGTACGGACCACAGGGGAGCACCGATGCCCATCGCAACACCGGAGATCTACGCCGACATGCTCGATCGTGCCAAGGCGGGCCAGTTCGCGTACCCGGCGATCAACGTGACGTCCTCCGAGACGGTGAACGCGGCGTTGCGCGGCTTCGCCGATGCCGGCAGCGACGGCATCATCCAGGTCTCTACCGGCGGCGCGGAGTTCGCCTCGGGTACTGCGGTGAAGGACATGGTCACTGGCGCTGTCGCGCTGGCCGAGTTCGCGCACGTCGTGGCCGCGAAGTACGACGTCCACGTCGCGCTGCACACCGACCACTGCCAGAAGGAAAAGCTGGACAGCTACGTCCGTCCGCTCATCGCGCTGTCGCAGAAGCGGGTCGACCGGGGCGCGGCGCCGCTGTTCCAGTCGCACATGTGGGATGGCTCGGCCATCGAGCTCGAGGAGAACCTGCAGATCGCCGCCGAGCTGCTCGAGAAGGCGGCGCGCGCCAGGATCATCCTCGAGGTGGAGATCGGCGTCGTCGGTGGCGAGGAGGACGGCGTCACCGGCGAGATGAACGAGAAGCTGTACACGCATCCGGCGGACGCCGTGCGTACCGCCGAGGTGCTCGGCACCGGCGAGAAGGGCCGCTACCTGCTGGCTGCGACGTTCGGCAACGTGCACGGCGCGTACAAGCCGGGACACGTGCAGCTGCGGCCGGAGATCCTCAAGGACATCCAGGACGAGGTCGGCAAGAGCGTCGGCAACGACAAACCGTTCGAGCTGGTGTTCCACGGCGGCTCGGGCTCCGCGCTCGAGGACATCCGCGAGGCGGTGTCCTACGGCGTGGTGAAGATGAACGTCGACACCGACACGCAGTACGCGTTCACCCGCGAGGTAGCCGGGCACATGTTCACCAACTACGACGGCGTGTTGAAGGTCGACGGCGAGGTCGGCAACAAGAAGGCCTACGACCCGCGCTCCTACCTCAAGCTCGCCGAGCAGGGCATGGCGCAACGCGTGGTTGAGGCGTGCGAGGCGCTGCAGTCGGCCGGCACGTCGAGTTCCGCATGAGCGAGCGAAGCCTGCGAACGCGGAATGGGCATCGTGTCGTCTCTGCATGGCCGAACGGAGTGAGGCCGTGAGCTTCGGCAACCTGCTGGCGCCGCCGACGAAGCTGCCCGAGGACGCGGCGGTCGCGCGGCTGGCCGACGGCGAGGACCCGACCGCCGTGGCGGCCGACCAGCCGGCATCGTCGGCGGCGTGGGCTGCGCTCGCCGAGGCCGCCCTCGCGGCCGGCCAGCCGGTCCAGGCGTACGCCTACGCGCGCACCGGCTACCACCGCGGCCTGGACGCGCTGCGCCGGGCCGGCTGGAAGGGGCAGGGGCCGATCCCGTGGGCGCACCACCCCAACCAGGGATTCCTGCGCGCCTTGCACGCGCTCGGCCAGGCGGCAGCGGCGATCGGCGAGCAGGACGAGGCGGCGCGCTGCGCCCACTTGCTCGCCGACAGCGACCCGGAAGCAGCCGCAGCCCTCGCCGGCTGACCCACTCAACGAGAAACCGAGGAGGTGACGGCCGGTGCCTGCGATCGTGCTCGTAGGAGCCCAATGGGGCGACGAGGGCAAGGGCAAGGCGACCGACCTGCTTGGTAGCCGGGTCGGCGCCGTCGTCAAGTTCAACGGCGGCAACAACGCCGGCCACACCATCGTCATCGGCAGCGAGAAATATGCGCTGCACCTGCTGCCCTCGGGAATCCTCACCCCTGGGTGCCGGCCGGTGATCGGCAACGGCGTGGTGATCGATCTCGGCGTGCTCTTCGAGGAAATCGACGCGCTCGAGGCGCGCGGTGTCGACACCTCCCAGCTCGTGGTCAGCGCGACAGCGCACGTGATCACGCCGTACGGGCGCACCCTCGACAAGATCACCGAACGGTTCCTGGGCAATTCGAAGATCGGCACCACCGGCCGCGGCATCGGGCCCACCTACGCGGACAAGATGAACCGGATCGGCATCCGGGTACAGGATCTGTTCGACCAGGACGTCCTGCACGCGAAG
Organism: Pseudonocardiales bacterium; assembly: GCA_032160775.1. Classification (GTDB taxonomy): domain Bacteria; phylum Actinomycetota; class Actinomycetes; order Mycobacteriales; family Jatrophihabitantaceae; genus Jatrophihabitans. The sequence continues at coordinate 9,514 of JAVHVB010000367.1, forward strand.
GTCAGCGGCGCGCTCAACCTGAAGAACCAGATCCTGGTGAAGATCTACAACCGCAAGGCCTTCGACGTCGATGCGGTGGTCGACGAGCTGGCCGGGTATGCCGAGCGGCTACGGCCGATGGTCACCGACACTCCGTTGTTGCTCGAGCAGATGCTCGATCGGGGCGAGACGGTGGTGCTCGAAGCCGGCCAGGCGACTCTGCTCGACGTCGACCACGGCACCTACCCGTTCGTCACGTCGTCCAGCGCCACAGCAGGCGGTGCCTGCACCGGTAGCGGCATCCCACCCACCCGGATCAGCCGCGTCATCGCGGTGAT
>JAVHVB010000368.1:0-2748 GCA_032160775.1 Pseudonocardiales bacterium
CGACCAGGTCGGCCGCCTCGCGCACACCTCGAACCTGGCCATGCACGAGCCCGGGCTGCGGCTCGCCGAGCGGCTGGTCGAGCTGCTCGCGTTGCCCGCCCGGGTGTTCTTCGCCAACAGCGGCGCCGAGGCCAACGAGTGCGCGCTCAAGCTGGCCAGGCTGCACGGCCGCGCGAGTCGGCGCAGCGAGATCGTGTCGTGTCACAACAGCTTCCACGGCCGCACGCTCGGCGCGTTGTCGGTCACCGGAAACGCCAAGAAACGCGAGCCGTTCGCACCGCTGCCCGGACCGGTCAGTTTCGTCGACTACGGCGACGCGGACGCGCTGCGCGCCGCAGTCGGCCCGCAGACCGCCGCAGTGATCGTCGAGCCGACGCTCGGCGAGGGCGGCGTCGTGCCTCCGCCGGCCGGCTTCCTCGCCGCCGCCCGGCGCGCGTGTGACGAGAGCGGCGCGCTGCTCATCGTCGACGAGGTGCAGAGCGGGATCGGCCGCACCGGACACTGGTTCGCAAGCGCGGCCGAAGGCGTCCGGCCGGATGTCCTGACGCTCGCGAAGGGCCTCGGTGGCGGGTTGCCGATCGGCGCGTGTCTCGCCGTCGGCGCGGCCGGCGACCTGTTCGCGCCGGGCGACCACGGCAGCACCTTCGGCGGCAACCCGGTCGCGTGCGCGGCTGCCCTCGCAGTGCTAGACACGATCGCCGATGATCATCTGCTCGACAACGTGAAGCGGGTGGGCGAGCACCTCGCGCACCAGCTGGACACGCTCGACGGCCCGCTCGTGGCGGGCACCCGCGGCTCGGGCCTGTGGCGTGCGGTCGCGCTCACCCGCGACGCCGCCGGGGCCGTCGAGGGGGCCGCCCGCTCCCGCGGGCTGCTGGTGAACGCGGTGCAGCCGGACGCCATCCGGCTCACGCCGCCGCTGATATTGACCGAGGCGGACGTCGACGCGGCAGTGCCGATCCTGCAGGCGGCTTTGGACGAGGTCGGCCGATGACCCGGCACTTCCTGCGCGACGACGACCTGAGCCCGGCCGAGCAGCACCTCGTGCTCGACCTCGCGCTGCAGATGAAGACCGACCGGCACCGGCATCGCCCGCTCACCGGCCCGCGGTCGGTGGCGCTGATCTTCGACAAGCCGACGCTGCGCACCCAGCTCTCGTTCTCGGTCGGGGTCGCCGAGCTCGGTGGTCACCCGATCACCGTGGACGGGCGCCTCGCCGGCATCGGCGAACGGGAATCGATCGCCGACAGCACCCGCGTCATCTCCCGCCAGGTCGCGGCGATCGTCTGGCGGACGTTCGGGCAGGAGCGGATCGAGGAGATGGCCGCGGTCAGCTCCGTCCCGGTCGTGAACGCGCTGACCGACCAGTTCCACCCGTGCCAGATCCTCGCCGACCTGCTCACGATCCGGGAGCAGAAAGGCTCCCTGCCGGGCCGCACCCTCGCCTACCTCGGCGACGCGGCCAACAACATGGCGCACTCCTACGCGCTAGGCGGTGCGAGCGCCGGTCTGCACGTCCGGCTCGCCGGGCCGGCCGGCTACCAGCCGGACCCGGAGATCCTCGCCGCGGCGCAGGCCGTCGCCGCGGCCACCGGCGGATCGGTCTCCGTCACCGACGATCCGCAGGCGGCGCTCGACGGCGCGGACGTCGTCGCGACCGACACCTGGGTGTCGATGGGGATGGAGGCGGAGAAGGGCGACCGGTCCGCGCCCTTCCGGCCCTACGCCGTCGACGAGGCGGCTCTGAAGCACGCCGCCGACGACGCGATAGTGCTGCACTGCTTGCCCGCCTACCGCGGCAGCGAAATCAGTGCGGGCGTGCTCGATGGACCGCAGAGCGTCGTCTGGGACGAGGCGGAGAACCGGCTGCACGCGCAGAAGGCGCTGCTGATGTTCCTGCTGGAGCAGCCGTGACGAAGGTGGAGCCGACCAGCAAGGCGGCGCGGCACGCGCGCATCGTCGCGGTCCTCGCCGGCCACGAGGTGCGCTCGCAGGCCGAGCTCGCCGCGCGGCTGCACGACGCCGGCGTGCACGTCACCCAGGCCACGCTCTCCCGTGACCTGGAGGAACTCGGCGCGGTCAAGCTGCGCTCGCCGGATGGCGGCCTGCCGGTGTACGTCGTCCCCGAGGACGGCTCGCCGCTGACCGCGCGCGGTGCCGGCGGCGGCCCGCCACAGCGGCTCGCCCGGCTCATCGGCGAGCTGCTCACCTCGGCCGAGGCGAGCGCGAACCTGGTCGTGCTGCGCACCCCGCCGGGCGCGGCGCAGTTCCTCGCGTCTGCGCTCGACCGGGCGGCCCTGTCGGAGATCCTCGGCACGATCGCCGGGGATGACACCATCCTCGTGGTCACGCGGGACGTGACCGGGGGAACCGCGCTCGCTCGCCGCTTCCTCGACCTCGCCCATCCGAAGGAGGCTTCGTGAGAACTGGAGTGAACGCTCACCTCCGCTTCGCGGACCAACACCGTCCGAGGAGGGTGGGTAAGTGAGCAAGGTGCTGACGTCGTTGCCGGTCGGCGAGCGTGTCGGCATCGCGTTCTCCGGCGGTCTCGACACCTCGGTCGCCGTGGCCTGGATGCGCAGCAACGGCGCCGTGCCGTGCGCGTACACCGCAGACATCGGCCAGTACGACGAGCCCGACGTGAGCGGCGTACCCGACCGTGCGAAGCAGTACGGCGCCGAGATCGCCCGGGTGGTCGACTGCAAGACCCCGCTCGTCGAGGAGGGCCTCGCTGCCCTCGCCTGCGGC
>JAVHVB010000369.1:0-3814 GCA_032160775.1 Pseudonocardiales bacterium
GGCTCGGCGTCGACTGGATCAGCACCTTCCCGCAGTTGCTGCGCGCGGCGACCGTCGACGACGTGAGCGCTGCGGCCGCCCGGTTCTTCGCGCCGTCCGGCTTCACCTCCCTGGTCGTCGGGGACGCGACGACGATCACCGCCGGGCTGGCAACCCTGGTCCCGATCGAGAGCTGAGGGGTGGCCAGCTTCCGCCTGCCTCTGGCGCACGCCGCGTTCGACCGGGTCGCGCACCGCCGCACGGACGCGGCGTGGCTGGCCGAAGCCTGGGAGCGCGGCCGGGTCGTGCCGATCAGCCGCAAGTCGGCGTTCCCGGTGACGGCCGACGGCCGGGTCGAGCAGCGCCCGTCCGCCGCCGCCGGCGACGGCCCGCGACGACTGCTCGGGGTCGTCGACGACGTCCCGGTGTTTTCGGTGACGGCCGACCCGGACGGCGACAACTGGCAGACGCTGCGCGAGTTCGGCGCCCGCGCCGATGATCTAGACGCCGGGCTCGTGGTGTGCGCGGTCGCGCTGGAGCAGTGGCACCAGCGGCACACGCACTGCCCGCGGTGCGGCGCGGACACCGTCGAGACGCAGGCGGGCTGGACCCGGGCGTGTGTCGCCGACGGCAGCCAGCACTTCCCGCGCACCGACCCGGCCGTCATCATGCTGATCCACGACGGCGCCGACCGCGCGCTGCTCGGCCGGGGCAAGGAATGGGGCGAGGGACGGTTCTCCACCCTGGCCGGGTTCGTCGAGCCGGGCGAGTCGCTCGAGGCCGCGGTCGCCCGCGAGGTGCACGAAGAGGTCGGTGTCCGGATCCGCGACATCCGCTACCTCGCGTCCCAGCCGTGGCCCTTCCCCGCGTCGCTCATGCTGGGATTCATCGCCCGGCTGGACGGCAACCCGGAGATCAACCTCGATCCGGTCGAGATGGCCGAGGCGGGCTGGTTCACCCGCGACGAGGTGCGCAGCGCGCGCGACTGGACCGACGGCGCTGCCTCGTCCGACGAACGTCCGGCGAATGACGCAACCCGGCTGCGGGCGATCCCGCCGCAGTTGTCGATCTCCCGATACCTCATCGACGCCTGGCTCGCCGGCGAGAAATGATCTTGCGGTGCTAGCGCTCCTGAGCCCGGTTGTGTCGATCGGCGCTGTTCCGGGTCGTCGTACAGATGTCGGGCCGGAGCAGGCCCCTGCGATGGAGGAGCGCGATGACGAAGTACCTGGTTCTCATCTACGGCGACGAGGCGAAGTGGGCGCAGGCCTCGGCCGAGTGGCAGCAGGAGAACGCCGAACAGCACCGGATCTTCAACGCCGCGGCCGGCAGCGCCGTTCTGGGCGGCAACGAGTTGGCGCCGGCGGCGAACGCGGTCTCGCTGCGCTCGGCGTCGCGCGGCCGGCCGCACGCCACCGACGGGCCCTACCTGGAGACCAAGGAAGTGGTCGGCGGCTACTACCTGTTGCAGGCGTCCGACATGGACGAGGCCATCGCGCTCGCCGGCCAGATCCCGGAGGCCTGCGCACCGAACAGCGGAGTCGAAATCCGGGCCATCGTCGAGTAGCGGCGGGTCGCCGGCGTCAGGTCCACCGCAGCGCCGGACGCGCCGGATCGTCCAGCTTGATCACCACGTCCGCGGTCTCCGCCGGCCGTACCTCGGCGTCGTAGCTGTCGTAGGCGGGCAGCGTCCACGCCTCGGCGTCCGAGGTCCGCCGGGCGCGTGCGGCGCTCGACATGGCCAGGTGGACCGTCCGGTCGAACGGCAGGTCGTGCCGCAACAGCAGCGTGCCACTGACGAGCAGCGCCAGCCCCGGCGCCGCGGGTACCGGTGCCGCGCGGGTCGATCGGTTGGTGTCCGGGTCGCGCAGCGAGGGCAGGTAGCCGGCCGGCTCGGCGACCACCGGCTCGAGCACCTCGCGGCGCAGGGCCGGCGCGTCCAGCCAGGACAGGTACGACTCGACGTCGTGGCGGCCGTGCTCCAGTCGCAGTGATGCGTCTCGCCAGAAGCAGGCCGCCCGGATCTGCGCTGCGGGGCGGCCGCGGGCCTGTAGTTCGTCGCGCAGCGCTGCGGCGAGTTCGTCCGGGCCGGTCGCCGGCGGCCCGTCGACGGCCACCCGGACGGTGCCCGGCGTCGCGGCCAGCCAGTCGGCCAGCCGCGCGGCGACTGCGTCCGGCGCGATCGGCTGCCAATGGGTCACCGCTGGAAGCCTATGGGTGTTCCGTCGGAGCCCGCTGGCAGTATCGGGCTCGTGCAGGATGTCCTGGCCGGCCTCGACCCGGAGCAACGCGAGGCGGCGCAAGCCGTGCGCGGCCCGGTGTGCATCCTCGCCGGTGCGGGCACCGGGAAGACCCGCGCCATCACCCACCGGATCGCCTACGCGGTGCGCACCGAGGCGGTGCCGCCGGGCCAGCTGCTCGCGGTCACGTTCACGGCGCGGGCCGCCGGCGAGTTGCGCAGCCGACTGCGCGGACTCGGCGCCGGTGGCGTCCAGGCACGAACCTTCCACGCCGCTGCGCTGCGCCAGTTGCAGTACTTCGCGCCGCGCATCCTCGGCGGCGGCCTGCCGCAGATCGTCGACAACCCGCTGCGCGTGGTCGGCAACGCGGCGGCCCGGATGCGCTTGAAGGTGCACCGCACCGAGCTGCGCGATCTCGCCGCCGAGATCGACTGGGCCAAATCGGTGCTCGCCACGCCCGACAGCTACGCACAGCGAGCCGCGGAGGCCGGCCGCGAGCCGCCGATGACGCCGGACACCGTCGCGAAGCTCTACGCCGAGTACGAGCAGGCGAAGCAGCGCGGCGGCCAACTCGACTTCGCCGACCTGCTGCTCGTCATGGCGGGCGCGCTGGAGGAGATGCCGGATGTCGCCGAGGAGGTCCGCTCCCGGTACCGGCACTTCGTGGTGGACGAGTACCAGGACGTCTCGCCGCTCCAGCAACGGCTTCTCGACGCCTGGCTCGGCGGCCGCGACGACCTGTGTGTGGTGGGCGACCCGAACCAGACGATCTACTCCTTCGCCGGCGCGAGCCCGGAGCACCTGCTGAACTTCCGCCGGCGCTTCCCCGCGGCCGTGGTGGTCCGGCTGCACCGCGACTACCGCTCGACGCCGCAAATCGTGTCGCTGGCCAACGCGCTGGTCCGCGATCAGGGCGTCACGCTGACCGGCCAGCGGCCGGCCGGACCGGAGCCGACGTTCGCCGAGTACGACGACGAGCCGGCCGAGGCTGCCGCGACCGCCACCCAGTGCCGCGTGCTGATCGAGGGCCGCACCCCGGCCGCCGAGATCGCCGTGCTGTTCCGGGTGAACGCGCAGTCCGCGGTCTACGAGCAGGCCCTGGCCCAGGCAGGCGTGCCCTACGTCCTGCGCGGCGGCGACCGGTTCTTCGACCGCGCCGAGATCCGCGAGGCGCGGTTGCTGCTGCGCGGCGCGGCCCGCGGCGGGCAGGACGTCGACCAGCCGTTGCCGGACGCCGTCCGGGGCGTGCTGTCCGCCCTGTCCTGGTACCCGGACAACGCGCCGCCGGGCGGCGCCGCCCGGGAACGCTGGGAGTCACTGGCCGCCCTCGTCACGCTCGCCGACGATCTGCTCGCAGTGCAGCCCGAGGCGCACTTGACCCAACTTGTCACCGAACTGGATCAGCGGGCCACCGCCCAGCACGCGCCGACCGTGCAGGGCGTCACGCTGGCCTCGCTGCACTCGGCCAAGGGGCTCGAATGGGACGCGGTGTTCCTCGTCGGGCTCACCGATTCGACGTTGCCGATCCAGCACGCCACCACACCGGAGCAACTGGCCGAGGAGCGGCGCCTGCTCTACGTCGGCATCACCCGGGC
>JAVHVB010000370.1:0-14845 GCA_032160775.1 Pseudonocardiales bacterium
TATCCCAGCGCGGTTCAGCGAGTTGTCCTCGCTTCGCCACTCCATGAGGTGGTGTAGCCCGGACAACTTGGTCAGCGCTTGCGCTTTTCGCGGACCCGGACGGAGATCTCCAGCGGGGTGCCGGTGAAGTCGAAGTCCTCGCGCAGCTTGCGCTCGAGGAAACGGCGGTAGCCGGCTTCGAGGAAGCCGGTAGTGAACAGCACGAAGCGCGGCGGCCGGGTGTCCGCCTGCGTAGCGAACAGCACGCGCGGGGCCTTACCGCCTCGCGGCGGCGGCGTCTGCGCGGTGACCTCGGTCAGCCAGGTGTTCAACCGGCCGGTCGAGATGCGCCGGTCCCATGAGTCGAGCGACGTGCGCAGCGCCGAGGCGAGCTTGTCGACCGCCCGGCCGGTGCGCGCCGAGACGTTCACCCGCGGCGCCCAGGCCACCCGGGCGAGGTCGCGGGCGATCTCCTTCTCCAGCTGCTCGCGCCGGTCCTCGTCGACCAGATCCCACTTGTTGAACGCGAGCACGAGCGCCCGGCCGGCCTCGACCACCTCGGCGATCACCCGCTGGTCCTGCTCGCTCAACCGATCGGAGGCATCGAGCAGCACGACAGCGACCTCGGCCGCGTCGATCGCCGCGGCCGTCCGCAGGCTCGCGTAGTACTCCATGCCGCTCGCCTGGTGCACCCGCCGGCGCAGGCCGGCGGTGTCCACGAAGCGCCACACCTCATCGCCCAGCGCGACCAGGCTGTCAACGGGGTCGATCGTCGTCCCGGCCACCGAGTCGACCACGGCGCGGTCCTCACCGGTCAGCCGGTTGAGCAGGCTCGACTTGCCGACGTTCGGCCGGCCGACGAGCGCGACCCGGCGCGGGCCGCCCTCCTCCGCGGACTCCATCGGCGCGTCCGGCAGCCGGTCGAGCACGGCGTCGAGCAGATCACCACTGCCCCGTCCGTGCAGCCCGCTGACCGGGTAGGGCTCACCGAGCCCCAGTGACCACAGCTCGGACGCGTCCGGCTCGTACCGCTCGTCGTCGACCTTGGTGACCGCCAGCACGACGGCCCGTTTCGCCCGGCGCAGCGTGCGCGCCACGACCAGGTCCGTCTCGGTCGCGCCGGTGCGCCCGTCCACGACGAACAGCACGACGTCCGCGGTCGCCGCCGCGCGTTCGGCCTGCGCGGACACCATCGCCTGCAGCCCGCGCGCGTCCGGCTCCCAGCCGCCGGTGTCCACCAGGGTGAACCGGCGCCCGTTCCAGAGCGCGTCATAGGCGATCCGGTCGCGCGTCACGCCCGGCACATCCTGGACGACCGCCTCGCGCCGGCCCAGGATCCGGTTCACCAGGGTCGACTTCCCGACGTTCGGCCGCCCGACGACGGCGACGACCGGCGCCACCGCGATCTCGGCTTCAGCCTCGGTCTCGTCCATCAGGCGCCGAGTTCCGCGGCCAGCCCGGCCAGCCGGTCGACGACCTCGTCGATGCCGAGCTCGGTGGTGTCCAGCTCGATCGCGTCCGGCGCCTGCACGAGCGGGCTCGCCGCCCGGCTGCTGTCCAGGTCGTCCCGGCGCCGGATGTCGGCCGCCACCGCCGCGACGTCCGCCGACAGCTCGCCGGCCCGGCGCGCGGCGCGCGTCTCGGGGCTGGCGGTGAGGTACACCTTGGGCCGGGCGGTCGGCCACACCACCGACCCGATGTCGCGGCCCTCGACAACGATGCCGCCGTCGCCGATCAGCTCACGCTGCAGGTCGACGAGCTGCGCTCGCACGGCGGCGACCGCCGACACAGCGGAGACCGCGGTCGTCGTCGCCGCCGAGCGGATCTCGTCGTCGACCGGCTCGCCATCGAGGGTGATCGAGACGTGTTCCGGGTCGGTCGAGATGACGATCTTGGCGCCTTCGACGACACCGGTGACGGCCACCGGGTCGGTGAGCTGCACGCCGCTGCGCAACACCGCCACGGTCGCAGCGCGATACATCGCGCCGGTGTCGAGGTAGCGGGCGCCCAACCGGGTCGCCAGCCGGCGCGCCACGGTCGACTTCCCGGTACCGGACGGGCCGTCGAGCGCGACTACGCCCGCGAAGGCATGCTCGGTTCCCACCCGGGAAAGGATACGGACGTCAGCGCGGGAGATCGGTGCGCAGGGCGCTCGCCCCCCGTAGATACGCATGCCTGATCTCGGCCCGAGTGAGCGATGTCTCCACATGGGCGAGCAACCGCAGCACGCGCGGCATGGAGCCCGGCACGGCGATCTCCGTCGTGCACAGCAGCGGCACGTCGGTGAGCCCCAGCAGCCGCGCGGCGTACGCGGGGAACTCCGCGTTCAGGTCCGGCGTCGCGGTGAAGACGATGCTGATGAGGTCGTCCGGGTCGATCGCATTGCGATGCAGCACTTCCTTCACGAGTTCGGTCGTGCCCTCGAGGATCTCGTCCCGCTCGTTCGCGTCGACCTGAATCGCCCCGCGCACTGCCCGCACTGACATGCCGCCCACCCTAGGAGGGTGCCCTATAAGTCGGCAGATTCGGCAAGCCGATGCAGGTCGGCCAGTTCGGCCCGGGTGAGCGGCCGGATCGTCCCCGCGCGCTGTCCGCCGAGGTGGACCGGCCCGATCCGGGTGCGCACCAGCCGCGACACCGGGTGACCCACCTCGGCGAGCAGTCGCCGCACGATGTGCTTGCGGCCCTCGTGCAGCACGACCTCGACGATCGCCTGGTTGTCGTGTGCCTGCACCACCCGGAACGCGTCGACCGACGCCGGCCCGTCGTCGAGCACGACCCCCGCCCGCAGCCTGCGGCCGACCTCCTTGCCGACCGGGCCGGGCACCGTCGCGAGGTAGGTCTTCAGCACGCCGAACGACGGGTGCATGAGCCGGTGCGCCAGCTCGCCGTCGTTGGTGAGCAGCAGCAGCCCCTCGCTGTCCGCGTCGAGCCGGCCGACGTGGAACAGCCGCTCCGGCCGGTCCTCGACCAGCTCGCCGATGGTGCGCCGGCCGCGCGAGTCGCTCATCGCGCTGAGCACGCCACGCGGCTTGTTGAGGGCGAGATAGACGAGGTCGTCGCGAACGATCACCCGGTTGCCGTCGACGTGGATGACGGCGGTCTGCGGGTCGGCCCGGGAACCCAGTTCGGCGACCTTGCCGTCGACCGTCACCCGGCCCCCGGCGATCAGCTCCTCACACGCCCGTCGGGACCCGAGCCCGGCTGCGGCCAGCACTTTCTGCAGCCGGATCGCGCCACCGGGCTCAGATGTCATCGGGGAGGAGGGAGTCCAGCCCCTCGACGTCCGGCAGCAGCGGCGCCAGCGACGGCAGCTCGTCGAGCGAGTTGAGTCCCATCTTCTCCAGGAACAGCTCGGTGGTGCGGAACAGCCCGCCCCCGGTCTCCGGATCGGTGCCCACCTCGACGATGACCCCGCGGGCGAGCAACGTGCGCACCACGCCGTCGACGTTTACTCCCCGGATCGCCGAGATACGCGACCGGGTGACCGGCTGGCGATAGGCGATCACCGCGAGCGTCTCGAGGGCAGCCTGGGTCAGCCTGCTGCGCTGACCCTCGTGCAAGAACTGCTCGACGGCCCCGGCGTGCTCGGCGCGCGTGTAGAGGCGCACCCCGCCCGCGATTTCGCGCAGTTCGATGCCCGCGCCGCGCTCGTCGTAGCTGGCGCGCAGCGCGTTGAGCGTCTCCTGCACGAGCCCGACCGGTTGCTGCACCGCCGTCGCCAACGCGGTCACCGACACCGGCGCCTCGACGACGAACAGGATCGCCTCCAGCGCCCCGGCGAGCTGCTCCGGCGCGACATTGGCTACCGCGACATCGGGCAGCATCGGATCACCATCAGGGTGGTTCATCCGTAGTCCTCATCGGTCTCGATGGGCAGATCGTCGCCGTCGGGGCCCGTCCAGCGCACGTGCAACTCGGCGAGGGCGGCGACCTGGTCGAACGCGACCCACGCGTCGCGGTACATCTCCAGCAGGCCGAGGAACCTGGCCACGACCTCCATCGTGCTGCTGCAGTCGCTCACCAGTGACCGGAAGGTGGCCGAGCCGGTCCGTCGCAGCCGTTCGCGCAGCACGGCCATCTGCTCGCGCACGCTGACCTGCGGCGCATACAGGTGCTCGGTCGAGACGACCGGCACCGGCCTGGGCACCATGGCCAGTGCCGCGATCGCCGCGAACCGCGCGGGGGTGACCCCGATCAGCACCTCGGGCAGCAGTTCGGCGAAGCGCGGTTCGAGCTCCACCGCCCGGCCGTGCCGCAGCGCCTGGGTCCGGTCCAGCTCGCCGAGGTAGGCCGCGGCCAGCTTGTACGCCCGGTACTGCAGCAGCCGGGCGAACAGCAGGTCACGCGCCTCGAGCAGCGCGAGATCCTCCTCGTCCTCGACCTCCGCGGCCGGCAGCAGCCGGGCCGCCTTGAGGTCGAGCAAGGTGGCCGCGACGACCAGGAACTCGGTCGCCTTGCCGAGATCCCACGTCTCCATCGCCTGCAGGTAGGTGAGGAATTCGTCGGTGACCTGCGACAGCGCCACTTCGGTCACGTCCAGCTGGCGCCGGCTGATCAGGTTCAGCAGCAGGTCGAAGGGGCCCTCGAAGTTGTCCAGCCGCACGTGGAATGCGGAGGAGGTGTCACCGACCACGTCCGTGATCGCGTCGACGTCGGCCGCCGGGAAGGAGTCAGTCATGAGGCGGCGGAGCGCGCGATCACCTCGCGGGCCAGGTTCCGGTACGCGCGCGCACCCACCGACGTGGGTGCCCAGGACGTGATGGGTTCGCCGGCGACCGTGGTCTCCGGGAACCGGACGGTGCGGGTGATGACCGTGTCGTACACGGTGTCGCCGAACGCCTCGAGAACCCGCGCGAACACCTCCCGCCCGTGCAGCGTGCGGCCGTCGTACATGGTCGCGAGAATGCCGTCCAGCTTGAGGTCCGGGTTCAGCCGCTGCTGCACCTTCTCGATCGTGTCGATGAGCAGCGCGACGCCGCGCAGGCTGAAGAACTCGCACTCGAGCGGGATGATCACGCCGTGCGACGCTGTCAGCGCGTTGATGGTGAGCAGGCCGAGCGAGGGCTGGCAGTCGATGAGCACGAAGTCGTACTCGTCGCGCACCGGCGCCAGTACGCGGGCGAGCGTCTGCTCCCGGGCGACCTCGCCGACCAGCTGGATCTCGGCGGCCGACAGATCGATGTTGCTGGGCAGCAGGTCGATTCCCGGGACGCCGGTCTTGAGCAGGACGTCCTCGATCGAGATGTTTCGCTCCATCAGCAGGTTGTAGGTCGTGCGATCGAGCTGGTGCGGCTGCACCCCGAGGCCGGCCGACAGCGCGCCCTGCGGGTCGAAGTCGACGAGAAGGACGCGCCGGCCGACCTCGGCCAGTGCTGCGCCGAGATTGATCGCCGACGTCGTCTTGCCGACGCCGCCCTTCTGGTTGCACAGCGCGACGACCCGGGCCGGGCCGTGTCGCTGGAGCGGCTGCGGATCGGGCACCTCGCGCTTCGGGCGCGCCTGCGCCGGATCGGCCGGTCGGCCCGGCTCGACCGGGAACAACGCCCCCGGGTCGGGCTCTTCGTCCGGTCGCGTCCTGCTGGTCATGTTGGCGCCGAGGCTACCGCCCTGGGGTGGGCGCTCGCGTAGACCTCGCGCAGCGTGTCGACGGTGACCATCGTGTAGATCTGCGTGGTCATCACCGATGCGTGGCCGAGCATCTCCTGCACCTCCCGGACGTCGGCGCCGCCCTCGAGCATGTGCGTGGCGCACGAGTGACGCAGCGTGTGCGGCGAGATCCCCTCCGCGAGCCCGGCGCGCTCGGCCGCCGTGCGCAGCACGACCCAGGCGGACTGCCGCGACAGGGCGCCGCCGCGCGAGTTCAGGAACAGGTGCGGAGCGCCGTCGCCCGCGGCGGCCAGCACCGGGCGCGAGCGCACGAGATAGGCCGACACGGCGGACGCGGCATACGAGCCGAACGGGACGCGGCGCTGCTTGCCGCCCTTACCGGAGAGCAGCGCGGTGTTCTCGGTCAGATCGAGGTCGTCGACGGCGAGCCCGACCGCCTCGGAGATGCGCGCGCCGGTGCCGTACAGCAGCTCCAGCAGCGCCCGGTCGCGCAGGGAAAGCGCGGTGCCGGCGTAGCCGGCCGCCTCGAACAGCCGCTCCACGTCCTCGAGCGGTATCGCCTTCGGCAGCCGGCGCGGCGGCGCCGCGGTGCGCACCTGGCGGGCGACGTCGACCTCCACCAGGCCGTCGTCCAGCGCAAAGCGGTGCAGTCCGCGCACGGCCGCCATCGCTCGGGCGATCGACGAGGCGGCGAGCGCCGGATGGTCGGCGTTGCCCTCGCGCAGATGGGCGAGGAAGCCGCTGACCGTCGACGAGTCGACGGCGTCGACCGACACCATCCCGCGCTCGCCCAGGTAGTCCAGGTAGCGCTCGAGGTCGCGCCGGTAGGCGCTCAGCGTGTTGGTCGCCACGCCTCGCTCGACCGCGAGGTGGTCGAGGTAGCCGCGCGCCACCGCGGCCGGGTCGAGGCGGCGCGTCGCAATGGGCATGGCGTGGTCAGCGGCCCGGCCGGGCCGACCACGGCGCGTCGGCGGGACGCAGGTCGCGCCAGCCGGTCGCCCGCCCGTGCACGGCAGCCAGGATGCCGGCGGCCGACACCGCGTTCGTGATGCTGCCGCTCAGCACGCGGCGGACCGCGTCGGGCAGCGGCTCGCGGGACACCGTCATCGTGCGCTCCTCGTGCTCACCGGTGTAATCGTCCTCGCTCGCCGACAGATCGCGCGCGAGGAAGACACGCACCGCCTCGGTGGAGAATCCCGGCGACGGATGCAGGTCCAGGAGCAGGTCCCACTCGTCGGCGACCAGGTGCGCCTCTTCGGCGAGCTCGCGGCGTGCGGCGGCCAGCGCCGACTCGCCGTCGACGTCCAGCAGCCCGGCCGGCAGCTCGTCCAGTTGGGCACCGATCGCCGGCCGGTACTGGTTCACGAGCACGAGCTTGCCGTTTTCGTCGAGCGCGACGACGGCCACCGCACCCGGGTGCTTGACGATCTCGCGCTGCACGACGCTGCCGTCGGACATACGCACGTCGTCGATGCGCAGCGTCAGCAGCTTGCCGCGGTACTTGATGTCGGAGCCGACGACTTCGTACGGGTCGAGTTCACTCATGGGGCCACCTTCATCAGCTCACGGCCCGGATCTCGCGATCGCTGCCCTCAGGCACCGCGGCGATGACCGGCGGCGCGTCGTCGTCCGGTATCTCGACGGGAAGCCGCTCGGCCGCGTTGTACGCCAACGCGGCGCCGATGAACGAGCGGAACAGCGGGTGCGCCCGGGTCGGCCGGGACTTGAGCTCCGGATGCGCCTGGGTGCCTGCGTAGAACGGGTGGACATCGTTCGGCAACTCGACGAACTCGACGAGCCGCCCATCCGGTGACTCCCCCGAGATGACCAGCCCGGCCTTCTCCAGCCGGTCGCGGTACTCGTTGTTCACCTCGAACCGGTGCCGGTGCCGCTCGGACACGCTGGTGGTGCCGTAGGCCTGCGCGACGACCGAGCCGGGCACCAGGTTGGCCGGGTAGGCGCCGAGCCGCATGGTGCCGCCCAGATCGGCCTCGCCGGACACCGCGGCGACCTGGCTGGCCATCGTGGCGATCACCGGGTGCGGCGACTCGGGGGCGAACTCGGCGGAGTTGGCGTCGTCGATCCCGGCCAGGCTGCGCGCTGCCTCGATCACCATGCACTGCAGTCCCAGACACAGACCGAGCGCCGGGATACCGCGCTCGCGGACGTGCCGCAACGCCCCCACCTTGCCCTCGATGCCGCGGATCCCGAAGCCGCCGGGGACGACGACGCCGTCCAGCCCGGCGAGCGCGGCGGCCGCGCCGGCCGGCGTCTCGCACGAGTCGGACGGCACCCAGCGCACGTTCACCTTCGCGCGGTGCGCGAAGCCGCCGGCGCGCAGCGCCTCGACGACCGACAGGTAGGCGTCCGGCAGGTCGACGTACTTGCCGACGAGGCCGACGGTGACCTCAGACCTCGGATTGCGCACCCGGTCGAGCAGGTCCCCCCAGTCCGTCCAGTCGACGTCGCGGAACTGCAGCCCGAGCCGGCGGACCACGTACGCGTCGAGCCCTTCGGCATGCAGCACCTTCGGGATCTCGTAGATGCTCGGCGCGTCAACCGCGGCGACCACTGCCTCAGGATCGACATCGCACATCAGCGAGATTTTGCGCTTCACCGAGTCCGGCAGCTCGCGATCGGAGCGGCACACCACGGCATCCGGCGCGATGCCGATGCTGCGCAGCGCGGCGACCGAGTGCTGGGTGGGCTTGGTCTTGAGCTCACCGGACGGCGCGAGGTACGGCACCAGGGACACGTGCAGGAAGAAGCAGTTCTCCCGGCCGACGTCGTGGCGCACCTGGCGGGCCGCCTCGAGGAACGGCAGCGACTCGATGTCGCCGACCGTCCCGCCGATCTCGGTGATCACGATGTGCGGGTTTCGGCCGGCTGGGTCTCCCGCGGCCGGTGCCGCCATCGCCCGGATCCGGTCCTTGATCTCGTTCGTGATGTGCGGGATCACCTGGACGGTGTCACCGAGATACTCGCCACGCCGCTCCTTCGCGATGACGCTCGAGTACACCTGGCCGGTGGTGACATTTGCCGAGCCGGCGAGGTCGGTGTCCAGGAACCGCTCGTAATGGCCGATGTCGAGGTCGGTCTCCGCGCCGTCCTCGGTGACGAACACCTCGCCGTGCTGGAACGGGTTCATCGTCCCGGGGTCGACGTTGAGGTACGGATCCAGCTTCTGCATCGTGACGCGCAACCCGCGCGCCTTGAGAAGCGATCCGAGGCTGGAGGCAGTTAATCCCTTGCCCAGCGAGGAGGCGACGCCTCCCGTCACGAACAGATGCTTGGTGACTACGTCGCGGCCTGCAGGCGTCCGATCCACGGAAGTCCACGCTAACACGGACCCGCCAGGTGGCCGGTATCGATCAGCGCGGCGCGCCGGACCGGTCGGCGCCGGCCTCGATTTCGAGCAACCGCTCGGTCCGGGCCAGATGCTCGTCGCTGAGCAGCCCGCTGGCGTGCAGCTGCCGGAGGAGCCGGGCCCGGGCGTAGGACGTCGTCGCGAACGGCGCCGCGGCGCCGACGATCACCATGGCCAGCTGCCGGGCGGCGGCAACCACCGTCGCGTCGTCCGAGCGGGCCGGCAGCAGTTCGCCGTCGCGGCGGCTCCGGGACGGCGACCACTCGGTCCGGAAGACGCTGTCGGACACCTCGGCGAGCCGGTCCCGGAGGAACGAGGCGAGCGCGGTGAACGCCTGCGGCGCCTGCCGCGCCAGTGGCAGGTCCATACGCTCCTACTTCGGCGGGGCCGGGAAGAGCGCGTCCGCGCTCCCATCCGTACCGTAGTGGCCCACCAGGCCCTGGAGCGCACTGGCGAGGGCGAGCACGGTGGAGACCTGGCCGAACGGGTTCGTCGCGTTGTCGACCGTGCTCACCACCGCCCGGTCTGACTTCGATGCGCGCACCATCGAGACCAGCCCGTCGGCAGCCGCAGAGGCATTGTCCGCGGCCACGACCACGTGTCCGCCGCCGCTCGCGAGGGCCGCAACCAGCGCTTCCTCCGCGGTGCCGGCGTAGTCCCGGGCGCGCAACCCGCCGTGGGCCACCACGACGACCGTCGTCGACGGGGTGATGTCCTCGCCGTTGGAGCTGACCATGTGCAGCCCGGCGAAGCCGCCGAGCACCGAGGTGAGGTCGGTGGGCTGGCCGTGGCCGAGCAGGACGTAGGCGAGCAGGGACCCGCCGAGGACGTCGGCGTTCGGCGTCTCCGGAGCGGTCCAGCCCAGCGGCCGGGATGATCCGGTGGCCAGCGAAACGATGCCGGCGCCTCCGGACGGGTCGAGGTAGGACTTGGTGATGGTGAGCCGCCCGCTGACCTTGCCGCCGGCCGCGTTGATCTGCGCAGAGATCCCGTCAGCCATGTCGCTGCTCGCACCGGGCAGGACGATCTCGAGGACGTCCTTGTCGGCCAGCGTGTTGGCCACCAGCTGGGACCCGTAGGTGGACGCGAACTGGCCGGCGTCGTCGACCTGGCCCTGCAACTGGTGCACCTCGGCGGCCAGCGCGTCGCGCTGGTCCTTCACGTCATTGACCTGGTTGCGCAGATCCTTGGTGATCGGCCCGTTCAACGCGGTCGTGCCGACGACGATGCCGAGGGCGAGTGCGAGGAAGACCGCGACGAGTGAGACCAGGTGGTACCGGAAGGAGATCACGAGAATTTGTCCTGAATCCAATTGACGGCGTTGTCCCAGTCGTGTTGCAGCGAGTCGAAATAGGTGTGATTGCTGTCGGCGACAGCCAGCGCCGCCACGACGGCGACGACGGCCGCGAGCACGAGCAGCAGCAGCGCCAGGCCGGAGATCCGGTTGCGGTGCAGCCGGGCGACGCTGTTCGCGTCCATCACCTTGGCGCCCAGCCGCAACCGGGTGAGAAAGCTCGACGCCATGCCGGCCCGGCCGCGATCCAGGAATTCGGTCAGCGTGGCCGAACTGCCGACCGCGACGACGAGCTCGGCGCCGTTGTCGTCGGCGAGCAGCATCGCGGCGTCCTCGCTGGTGCCGGAGGTGGGGAACGTGATGGCATCGATGCCGAGGTCCTGTACCCGTGCCAGCCCCGGTGCCCGGCCGTCCGGGTAGGCGTGCACGACCACTTCGGCGCCGGTGCCGAGCGCGGCGTCGGAGACCGCGTCCATGTCGCCGACGATCAGGTGCGGCTTGAAGCCCGCTTCGAGCAACGCGTCGGCACCGCCGTCGACGCCGATCAGCACCGGCTTGTACTCGCGGATGTAGTGCTTGAGCCCGCGCAGGTCCTGCCGGTAGTCGTGCCCGCGGACGACGACGACGGCGTGCTTGCCCTTGAACTTGGTCCGGACCGCGGGAATGCCCTCACCCTCGAGCAGCAGCCGGCGCTCCCGGCTCATGAATTCGGCGGTATTGACCGCGAAGGCCTCGAGCTGCGAGCCGAGGCCGGCTTTCGCCTCGAGCATCGACTGCTCGACGGTCTCGATGTCCTGGACGGTCCCGGTGACGACCGCCGCGGTGCCCACGAACACCGTGTCGCCGTCGACCCGGATCTTGGCGCCTTCCTTGATCGCCGCGAACACCTCGCCGCCGACATTGTCGAGCAGCGCGATGCCGTGCGACACGATCACCTGAGGACCGAGGTTCGGGTAGCGGCCGGAGACGCTGGGCTGCGCGTTGATGACCGCCGCGGGCTTAGCGGCGACGAGCGCTTCGGCGGCCATCCGATCGAGGTCGACGTGGTCGATGATGGCGATGTCGCCGGGATTCAGCCGGCCGGCCAGCCGCAGCGTCTTGCGGTCCAACCGGGCGACACCGGTGATCCCGGACAGCCCGTCCGGCCGTCGACGCAGGGTGGCGAGCTTCATGACTGCCATGTTGCCATCCGATCCGATGCGTGCAGGGCTGCGCCACGCAGTGCGCGGGGACTCTCAGCCCGCCGCGTAGGAGAGCAGCTCGGCCGCGTGCTCGCGCGCGGTGGGTGTGTCGGAGCCGGCGAGCATCCGGGCGAGCTCGGCGATCCGGTCCGCGCCGTCGACGACCCGGACGTCGCTGGCGGTCACCCCGCCAGCGTCCGGCGCGGCCGGCTTGTCCACCACCACGTGCCGGTCGGCGAACGCTGCCACCTGGGCCAGGTGCGTCACCACGAGCACCTGCCGCTGCCGGGCCAGCCGGGCGAGCCGGCGACCCACCTCGACCGCGGCGCGGCCGCCGACACCGGCGTCCACCTCGTCGAACACGAATGTGGGCACCGGATCGGTGCCGGCCAGGCACACCTCGAGGGCGAGCATCACCCGGGACAGCTCGCCGCCGGACGCGCCGCGGCCCAGCGGCAGCCCGGGAGCCCCGGCGTGCGATTTCAGCACCATAAGGACGTCGTCCGCGCCGTCCGCCGTGACCGCCACCTGCGCGCCGGCGACCGCGAGGGCGGGCAGCCCGGCGGTCGCGGCGCGCGGCGTCACGCTGATCTCGAGACGCGCGTCCGGCATCGCGAGGCCGGCGAGTTCGGCGGAGACCTCGTCGGCGAGCTTGGTGGCCGCGTCCCGGCGGCGGGCGGAGAGCCGTTCGGCCAAGTCGGCCACCTCAGCGGCGGCCGCGTCACACTCGGCGCGCAACGCCGCGATCGCAGCATCCGACACGTCGATCTGGGCGAGCCGATCGCGGGCCGCGTCGGCCCAGCGCAGCACGGCGTCGACACTCGGCTCCGGCTCATCGCAGTACTTGCGGACGAGGCCGGCGAAGGCTGCGCGGCGCGCCTCGACCTGCTCCAGCCGGGCGGGGTCGGCGTCCAGTCCCTCGGCGTAGGCGCCGAATTCGGCGCCCAGCTCGGCGGCCAGCGAGCCGAGTTCGGTCAGCCGTTGCGCGAGCGCGTCGAGTTCCGGGTCGGCGCCGTGCTCCTGGGCGAGTGCGCGTGCGGCGCTGCCGAACAGCTGACCGACGTCCGCGGCCTCGCCGGCCGGGTCGTCGACGTCCCCGGCGAGAAGATCGTGGACCGTCCGCGCCGCGGTGGTCAGCGCGTCCGCCGAGCCGAGCCGCGCGGCGAGAACCGCCAGCTCCGCGGCCTCCCCCGGCTGCGGCGCGACGGCCTCGATCTCGGCGACGCCGTAGGTCAGCAGATCGGACTCCCGGCGCAGCTCGGCTGCCCTGCCGGTGCGGTCGGCGAGGTCGGCGGCGGCCTGCCGCCACCGGCCGTAGGCGTCGGTGAATGGTGCGAGGTCGACCCCAGCGAACCGGTCGAGGGCGGTTCGTTGCGCGGCCGGACGGGTGAGCCGTAGCTGCTCGGCTTGGCCGTGGACGGCGAGCAACTGCTCGGCGAGCTCGCCGAGCACAGCCACCGGAGCCGGCGCCCCGCCGACGTAGCCGCGAGAGCGCCCGGCCGCGCCGACCACCCGGCGCAGGACCAGTTCGCCGCCGTCGTCCAGTTCGCCGCCGGCGGCACGCACGCGCTCGACGACCCCGGAGCCGGCCGCGACTTGCAGCCGCCCGTCCACGCTCGCCTGATCGGCGCCGGTGCGCACCCGCGCGGAGTCGGCGCGGCCGCCGAACAGCAGCAGCAGTCCGGTGACGATCATCGTCTTGCCGGCCCCGGTCTCGCCGGTGAGGACGGTCAGCCCCGGCCCGAGCGGCAGCACCGCATCCTCGATGACCCCGAGGTTCCGGATCCGCAGTTCTTCGAGCAAGGTCTAGTCCTCCGCCGGCGGCGGCGACGCCTCGCGCAGGCTGCGTACCGGCAACTGGAACTTGGAGACGAGCCGTTCGGTGAAACTCACGTCGCCGAGTCGCACGACCTTGACCGAGACCTCGCCGCGCCGCATCCGCACCCGCGCGCAGGCAGGCACCGGCAGGGAACGGCGGCCGTCGCAACTCACGACGGCGTCGTGCCCCGGGCTGATCAGGTCCACATCGACGACCGACGACGGCGCGACGACGACCGGGCGGGCGAACAGCGCGTGGGCCGCGTTCGGCACGATCAACAGCGCGTCGACGTCCGGCCAGACGATCGGGCCGCCGGCCGAGAACGCGTACGCGGTCGAGCCGGTGGGCGTCGCGCAGATCAGCCCGTCGCAGCCGAAGCGCAGCATCGGTCGCTCGTCGACCGCGACCGCGATCTCGATCAACCGCTCCCGGCTGGTGCGCTCGATCGACACCTCGTTCAGCGCCCACGCGGTGCCGGTCACCACTCCGTCGACGACGATCTGCGCCTCGACCGTGACCCGTTCCTCGACGGTGTAACGGCCGTTGGCGATGGCGGTGACGGCGTCGTCGAGGCCCTGCGGGTCGGTCTCGGCGAGGAAGCCGACGTGCCCGAGGTTGACCCCCAGCATCGGCACGCCGGCCGGTCGGGCGAGTTCCGCGGCGCGCAGGAAGGTGCCGTCCCCACCGAGCGCGAGCACGAGTTCGCACCCGGTGGCCCCCACTGCGGCGTCGACGATCGTGACCTTCGAGGACAGGCACGCGGCGGCCTCCTCGGCGAGCATCCGGGCCTCGATGCCCGCGGCCCCCAGCTGTTCGGCCGCGCGCTCGGCGAGCCGGACGATCTGCCGCCGGGAGGTGTGCGCGACGAGCAGCACCGCGCGGGGGGCGGTAGCACTGGTCATGCGTCACCTCCGTCTTCGTCGAGCACGATGCGGGCGATCTCGCCGTCGCTGAGCCCCGGCTCGTCGCCGGGGTGCAGCCACAAGAAGAATTCCACGTTTCCCGACGGACCCGGCAGCGGACTGCGCGCAACCCCGCGGGCCGGCCAGCCCAGGCGCGCGGCGACCCGCGCCACTTGCACGACCGCGTCGGCGCGATGCTCCGGATCGCGGACCACTCCGCCCGAGCCCAGCCGTTCCCGGCCGACCTCGAACTGTGGCTTGACCATCGGCAACAGATCGCCGGCCGGGGTGGTGCACGCGATCAGCGCCGGCAGCACGATCGGCAACGAGATGAACGACAGGTCGGCGACCGTGAGCTCGGCCGGGCCGCCGATCGCCTCCGGCGTGAGCGCGCGGACGTTGGTGCGGTCGACGACGTCGACCCGGGCGTCGGTGCGCAGCGACCAGGCGAGCTGCCCGTAGCCGACATCGACGGCCACGACCCGCGCCGCGCCCGCGCGCAGCAGCACGTCGGTGAAGCCGCCGGTCGACGCGCCGGCGTCGAGGCACCGGCGGCCGGCGACGGCGATGTGCGGGAACGCGGCCAATGCGCCGGCGAGTTTGTGCCCGCCGCGCGACACGTAACCGGGGTCGGCGTCGTCGGCCCGCACGCGCAGCGACGCCCCGGCCGCCACGCCGGTCGCGGGCTTGGCG
>JAVHVB010000371.1:0-3386 GCA_032160775.1 Pseudonocardiales bacterium
GAGGTAACTGAGCACCTTGCTCGGCACGGAGAACGCCGCGGCGTCCGGCTCGAGCAGCGCCACCACCGCGTCGGCGCTCGCCAGCACCTCGGCGAACCGGTCGGCCGGTTGGTAGCCGAGCAGGTGGACGTCTGGCCGGTCGCCGGCTGCGGCGGCCAGTTCGTCAGCGCCGACGCCCTCGGAACAGACGACCAGCGTGGCGTCCACGCCGCGGCTCCGGGCCGCATCGAGCAGGTCGAGCAGCAGCATCGGGTTGTGCTTGCGGCCGAGGGTGCCTGCGTACAGCAGGCGCACCGGCTCGGTGGGCAGGCCCTGGTCCCGGGTCCACGCGTTGTCCCGGCTGCCCGGCACGAGGTCCTCGAGGGGCGCCCAGTTCGGGATGACGTCCACGTGGTCGGTCGGCAGCCCCCAGCCGCGGTAGTGGTCCACGAACGCGTCGCCGATCGCCACCACCCGGTCGGCAGTACGGACCTGACTGCGCTCCAGCCCGTAGGCCCAGCGGCGCAGCGGAGCGGCGACCAGACCCGGCAGTTTCCGGTCGATCTCGGCGGCGACGCCGAGGCTGTAGATGTCCTGGTGCCAGAAGACCCAGCGGCGTCCGCTCCGGGCGAGGTGCCGGCGCACGGCGGCCAGGGCGAACAGCGGCACGTTGCACGCTACGACCACGTCCGCCGGGTCCTGCTCCAGGCGAGCCCGCCAGGCGCGCGCGTAGCTCAGCTCGAAGCGCATCCGCGCCACCGGGTCGTACTTGCGGATCGGGACGCCGGCTTCGACACCCTCGATACGGAGCGTGTCCGGGTCGTCCTCGGTCACTGTGAGGTTCCCGTGACCGGTCACATACTGCGTGCTGTACTCGTGCAGGACGGAATGTCCGCGTCGTGCCAGTTCACGGGACAGCTGCACCTGAAACGGGTGCCCGCTGTAGTCGTGGACTGTGATGCGCATGACAGGACCAACGACGCTATCTGTAACAGGTTGCGTTCGTGTCAACTTAATCCCGTCTGTCCACGTTCGGCGGAATCCCTGCCATCGGTCCGCGCGGTCGCGACCCGCCATACTGCCCCTCGTGTCGTTCAGCGTGCTCATCGTGTGTACCGGGAACATCAGCCGGTCCCCGATGACGGAGCTGTTCCTGCGATCGCGTGCCGACCCGGGCTCGGGACTGGCGGTCTCGAGCGCCGGTGTGCATGCGCTCGTCGGTCGGCCGATGGACGAGGGCGCTGCCACTGCGATGGTCCAGTTGGGCTTCAACCCGACCCAGCACCGAGCACGTCAGTTCGAGCCGGCGATGGCTGCGACAGCGGACCTGATCCTAACTGCTGAGAAGTACCATCTGGAGACTGTGCTGCAACAAGTGCCCACGGCGCTGCGCAAGACGTTCACGATCAAGGAATTCGCCCGGATTGCCCCGTATCTGCGGCCCGGGACACCGGCGCGGGTGGTCGCCCAGGCGGCCGCAGCGCGCGGGCTGGTACCCCGCCCGGCCGATCCGGGTGCCGACGACGTCGCCGACCCGCACGGGCAGCCGGTCAGCGTGAACCGGGCGACCGCGGCGGAACTGACCAAGGCGGTCGAGGCCATCGTCGGTGCGCTCGGGGTGGCGAAGAAGCGGGCCGCGGGTGCCGATGAGCCGGCCCGGCGGCGGCCGAAGCCGTACAAACGCTGACTACGGGACGCGGTCCGCGCGAACGAACAGCCCGTCGCACTGGAGCATCCGGCCGGTACGCCGGTCGCCGAACCCGCCTTCGATCGCGTAGAGGACGTAGCCGGCGTCGCGCAGCCGGGCGACGAGGTCGTCGAACAGCTGTTGCCCGGCGTAGAGCGGCACGAACGACAGCTCCAGCGAGATGGCGGCGAGCGTGCCGACCAGCGGGCCGGCGCCGTCCAGCACCGGCGCCTCGTACCCCTGGGTGTCGATCTTGAGCAGGGTCCGGTCCGGGTCGAGGCTCAGCTCGCGGGCCAGTTCGGCCACCGTGGTCACCGGAACCGTCTCGGAGGCGACCGTCTCCGATCCCGGTGCGGCGCTGGTGTGCGCGTCGGTCATCTCGAGCAGGGACGAGGAGAACGAGTTCGCCGACACGTTGATCTCGGCGCTGCCGACCTCGCTCCCCACCGCGGTGCGGCGCACCTGCCAGGCCCGGTCGTGGGACGACCGGCGCTCGAGGTGGGCGAAGGCTTCGGACAGCGGCTCGCAGGACACGATCGCGCCGCGGTAACCGCTGGCGCGCAGCGCGCTCGCGTACTGGCCGATGTTCGCGCCGACGTCGAGGACGGTGGTGGCGCCGAGGTAGTCGAGGGTGGCGGCGACCCGCGCCGGGTAGGGGTCGGCGACGAGGTCCAGGTGCCGCCGGTACAGCACCCCGCGCAGCGCCAGCTTCGCGTATTCACGCGGCTTGCTGCGCACATCGGTCAGGGCGGCGGGCAGCTTTGCTCTCGCCAACGATCCGTCCTCTCGTCACTGTCGTCCAGGTCACCCGCCCGCCGGGGCAGCGTACCGACACCAATTAAGGTGTACGCATGCCCGACGCCCCGAAGATCCGAGTCGTCGGCGACCCGGTCCTGCACACGCCAACCCGCCAGGTCGCCGACTTCGACGACGCGCTGGCCCGGCTGATCGACGACATGTTCGCCGCCCTCGCCGTCGCCGGCGGCGTCGGGCTGGCCGCTCCCCAGGTCGGCGTCGGCCTCGCGGTGTTCGTCTACGACTGCCCGGACGAGTCGGGCACCCACCAGATCGGTCACGTGGTGAATCCGACGATCACCACGTCGGGCGGGCTGCAGACCAGCGACGAGGGCTGCCTGTCGGTGCCCGGCCCGTACCACGAGCTCGCGCGCGCCGCCTCCGCCACGGTGCGCGGCGTGGACCGCACCGGCGCGCCCGTCGAGGTGTCCGGCACCGGCTTCTTCGCCCGCTGCCTGCAGCATGAGACGGACCACCTGCGCGGCGTGCTCTACATCGACCATCTGCCCCGCAACCGGCGCCGCCGGGTACTGCGCGACATCGAGCCCTGCGAATGGAACGCGCAGTGAGCCAGCCCCTGCTCGCCATCATCCGGGCCGACGTCGAGGCGACCACGCACCCGAACTACCGGCTCTACTCGGCCGGCCGGTTCTGGACGCGGGCGCTCGGCAAGGCGCTGCTCAGCCCGAACGTGCGCGCGGTCATCACCTTCCGGATCGCGCACCACCTCGCGCAGCGCGGCCTCGGGCCGATCGCCATGTGGCTGCGTGGGCGCACGGTCAGCCGGGCCGGTGCGGACATCCACCCGATGGCCACGATCGGGCCGGGGCTGTTCCTGGTGCACTCGTCCGGGGTCGTCGTCGGGCCGGACGTCGTGATCGGCGCGCGGGTGCGGCTCTACCAAGGCGTGACGCTGGGCGAGCCG
>JAVHVB010000372.1:0-6124 GCA_032160775.1 Pseudonocardiales bacterium
GACGCGCCCCGGTAGCGCCGCGCGTAGAACCGCGCGCCGTCGTCATTGCTCCAGCTGCGGATGCCGGACCGGTGGATCCGAGGCAGCGAATCGTGGGCCCCGCCGGAGTACGCCGCGGTGATCCGGCCGTACTGCAGCAACAGATCCGGGTCGCTGGGCCGGGTGCTGCGCACGTACCCGACCGCCTTCGGGTGGTTGGTCCCGAAGATCGCGGCCAGCCGGGTGAGCCCGCCCTCGACCGCCTCGACATAGACGATGTCGGCCTGGTTGATGCCCACCTGGGGCCGACCCGGCGCGGTGTCGTCGATCTTCACCGAGACGGTCGGCCGCTTCGGTACCGGGCCGAGCCCGGTAAAGGGGTTCATCGGCTTCGCTTCGGGCTTCGGCTTGGGCGTGCTCTTCGTCGGGGCCGGCGTGGACGAGGGGGCCGTCGAGCCAGCGCTCGACGGCGCAGCATCGCCGCCGCCTGTGCATGCGCTACACGTCAACAGCCCGACCGCGACGATCGACGCGGCGGTCACGGCTGCGCGGGTGCGCGTCATGGCTGATCCTCTTCCGGTTGCGGTTCTCGATCGGTCCGGGCGGGAACCGACGACGGGCGATTGGGCACCGTGTCGTCGATGTCGAAGAATTCGGGCATCGGCCGTTTGCCGGCCATTCGGAACAGCCGGGGCAGGCGCCGGCCGCGCAGCGCCCGGGTGTCGCGGACAGCGTCATTGTAGAAGCGCCGAGCGATGAGGACGCGGGCGGCCGCCTCCAGCAACTCGGCGTCGGCGTCCGGCTGCACCGCCTCGGACAACGCCGCGAGTTCGAGCAGTGTGCGCCCGACGGCGTTCTCCGCAGCGCCGCGCTCGGCCTCCGGCAGCGCGGGGTCGAGCGCCCGTTTGGCGATGTCGTCGTAGCGCGGCCGCAGCTCGTCGGGCACCCCGCTGTCCGGGGATTCGGCCACGTGCAGCAATGCGGCGGCTCGGCGCACCAGCTGCGCGTCCATCGCCGCCTGCGCGGCGTCGACGCGCGCGTGCAGCCGGTCCAGCCGGGTCAGCGTGAACGTCACCCACATCGTGAGCAGGATCGCGACCGCGACCGCGGCCACGAACCAGCCGACGGGGAGCACCGTCTGAGACTAGGTCCTGATCTGTCGCTGCTCAGGCTCCGACACCGGCGCCGGCGATAGCCAGCTCGTACACACGCAGCACCTCGGTGACGATGACTGACCAGTCGTAGGGCGCGACGGCCTCGGCGCCTGCGGCGACCAACCTGTCCCGCAGCGCCCGGTCGTCGAGCACGTCGCCCAGCGCGGCGGCGAGCGCGGCCGCGTCGCCGGTCGCGAACTGCCGGCCCGCCGCCCCGCCCGCGAGCACCCGGCGGAACGCCTCGATGTCGCTTGCCACGATGGCGGTGTGGGCCGCCATCGCTTCGAGCAGGATCACCCCGAAGCTCTCCTGCCCGGTGTTGGGCGCGCAGTACACGTCCACGCTGCGCAGCAACCGAGCCTTGTCCGCCTCGCTGACCTGGCCGAGCATTTCCACCCGCTCGGCGACCCGCGCCGGCAGACCGGCGAGGAACGCCTCCGCGTCGCCCACACCCGCGACGAGCAGCCGGAGCCCGGGCCGGTCCGGCACCAGGATGTCCATGGCGTCGACGAGCACGTCCATGCCCTTGCGCGGTTCCTCGTAGCGGCCGATGAAGCCGATGGTGCCGCCGGCACGCGGGAAGCCGTCGAACGGGGTGGCGTCGCGATAGTGGTCGACCGCGACGCCGTTCGGGATGACGACCGCGTCAGCGCCCAGGTGCTCGACGATCACCTTTCGCGCGGCGCCGGAGACCGCGATCCGTCCGGAAAGCTTCTCCAGGAACGGCTGCAGCACCGCGTCGAACATCGAGAGGAACCGGAAGCGGGCGGTCGCGGCGTGAAAGGTTGCGACGAGCGGCCCGTCATGGATCATGCAGGTCAGCAGCGACAGACTCGGTGGGGCGGGTTCGTGGACGTGGACCACGTCGAAGTCGCCGTCGCGCAGCCAGCGCCGCACCCGCGCGGCCGACACCACACCGAACTGCACCCGGGCGATCGAGCCGTTGTACGGGACGGGCACCGCTTTCCCTGCGGTGACGAGATAGGCCGGCAGTCCGGGAATGTCGTCGTCTCCAGGAGCGAGCACGGAGACGTGATGCCCGAGTTCGAGCAGCTTCTCGGCCAGATCCCGCACGTGCGCCTGCACCCCCCCGGGTGTGTCCCAGGAGTATGGGCAGACGATGCCGACCCTCACGGCATCACCGATCCGGCCGCGGGGTCAGATCGGCCAGCCAGAGCCGCTGCAGCATGTGCCAATCCTCGGGCCGGGACGCGATGGCCGCCGCGAACAGGTCGGCCATGCGCTGCGTGCCGGCGCTGACCTGCTCGCGCAGCGTGCCGCCCGGCAGGGGGATCGGCGCGCTGAAGTTGTGCCCCCAGTCGTGATCACCCACGAAGAACGAGTTCACGACGTGCAAGGACGCACCGGTGGTCGCGGCGAGCAGCGCCGGCCCCGGCGGCATCTTGGCGGGCTCACCGAAGAAGTCCACCTCGATCCCCCCGCGCGACAGATCGCGGTCGGCGAGTAGGCACACCGCCCGGTTCGCACGCAGCCGCTCGGTGAGCACCGAGATGGCCGACCGGTCGCCGCCGCTGAGTGCCAGCACCTCCATGCCGATGCTCTCCCGGTACGCCACGAACCGGTCGAACACCGACTCCGGCTTGAGCCGTTCGGCCACCGTGGTGAACGGCCCGTGGCGGTGCACCATCCAGATGCCGGATGCGTCCCAGTTCCCTGTGTGCGGCAGCGCGAGGACGACCCCCTTGCCGGCGGCCAGCGCCGCGTCGAGGTGATCGAACCCGGACGAGTGCGTGTCGAAGCTCTGCGCGACCGCGGCGTGGTCCATCGCCTCGAGCCGGAACGTCTCGCGCCAGTAGCGGGCGTAGGAGCGCAACGCCTGCCCCACCAGTGCGTCCATCCGCAACTCGGACATGGCCGGGCCGACGACACGCCGCAGGTTCTTGCGCAGCTGCCTGGTGCCGGCGCCGTTACGCACGGTCGCGGCGTCGGCGGCGGACCGGAAAGCACGCTCGGACACGCCGCGCGGCATCGTCTTCACCATCGACCACCCGGCCGTGTAGCCCAGGGCGACGGCGCGGTCGCGGGCGGCGTCGAACATCAGCCGGCCGCCGTCCCGCGGGCCTGCCTCGCCTTGGACTGCTGATAGACGGTTGCGAACCGTTGCGCCACGGTGGCCGTGGACGCGGCCACCAGCGACCACAGGGCGATCGCGAGCACGAACGGCACGTGGTAGCCGGGCAGGTCCGAGAGCCCCGTGCCGACCAGCACGATGATCAGGCGCTCGGCCCGCTCGGCGAAGCCGACAGTGGCGGTCAGCCCGGCGGCCTCGGCACGCGAGCGGATGTAGGACGTGAGCGAGCCGAGGACGAGGCACAGCAGGGCGGCGAGCAGCATCCACTTCTCGCCGTGCAGCGCGAAGTACCACGCGACGGAGCCGAACACCGCGGCGTCCGCGATGCGGTCACAGGTCGAATCCAGCACCGCGCCGAACACCGACCCGCCACCGGACGCGCGGGCCACCGCGCCGTCGACGAGGTCGAGCATCACGAACGCCCAGACGAGCAGCGTGCCCGCGAAGAACCAGCCGCGCGGGAAGAAGATCACCGAACTGCTGACCGCACCGATGGTGCCGACGACCGTAATGACGTCCGGGGTGAGCCCGGCGCGCGCCAGCCGGGCACCGAGCGGCACCATGGCACGCGAGATGGCGGCGCGGGCATGGATGTTCAGCATTGTGCGCCCACGATATCGGCCGCCGGATCGGTCGATCTCCGCCGTTGCGCTTGTCCGCTCGCCGCGCTTGGGTGTCGAATGCCTGAATCGGTTGTTATCGGCGCGACGACGAGCTGACGAGGTGCGCGAATGTCGAACAAGAAGGCCGCCACCAGGACCGCGACGGCCACGTTCGAGACAGCGGACCGGCCGGAGAAGATTCGCAACGTAGCGCTCGTCGGTCGCTCCGGCGGCGGTAAGACCACCCTCGTCGAGGCACTGCTGGCGGCGACGGGCACGATCCCGCGCGCCGGCAGCGTGGTCGAGGGCACGACGACCAGCGACTGCGATCCGGTCGAGGTGTCCCAGCAGCGATCGGTGGCGCTCTCGGTCTGCCCGCTCGAGTGGGACGGGGTGATCATCACGTTGTTGGACACGCCCGGCTACCCCGACTTCCCCGGTGAGCTGCGGGCCGGGCTCCGCGCTGCCGACGGTGCGTTGTTCGTCGTCTCGGCCGCGGACGACATCGACCCGATCACCGTGTCGCTGTGGGAGGAGTGCGCCGCGCGCGGCACGCCGCGCGCGGTGGTGATCACCAAGCTGAACGCCCCGCGTGCCGATTACGCGGGCACGCTCGCCGCCTGCCAGCGGGTCTTCGGCGGCGCCGACGGGCAGGCCGTCCTGCCGCTCTACGTCCCGGACGGCGACACCGCGCTCATCGGGCTGCTGACCCAGAACCGCTACGACTACGCCAACGGCTTCCCGCCTGCCGAGACAGCGCCGGACGGCGCCGACATCGACGACGCGCGCGGCGCGCTGATCGAGGCGATCATCAACAACAGCGAGGACGAGACGCTGCTGGACCGCTACCTGTCCGGCGAGGAACTCGGCCTGGAGGTGCTCATCGACGACCTCGAGACCGCCGTGGCCCGGGGCACGTTCTACCCCGTCCTCCCGGTCTGCGCGGAGACCGCCGTCGGCCTGGCCGAGCTGCTGGAGGTGCTGTCCGGCGGCTTCCCCTCGCCGAGCGAGCTCGATCTGCCCGAGACGCAGCCGCTGTACGGCATCGACACGAAGGCTATCGAGTGCAATCCGGCGGGTCCGTTGCTCGCCGAGGTCGTCCGCACCACCGTGGACCCCTACCTCGGCCGCCTGTCGATCCTGCGGCTGTTCTCCGGCACGCTCACCCCCGAGACCGCCATCCACATCTCCGGCCACGGCGGCGCGACCCGCGGGCATCCGGACCACGACGCCGACGAGCGGGTCACCCAGATCTTCTCGCCCCTCGGCGCCCAGCTGCGGCCGATCGAGCGGGCGATCGCCGGAGACGTGTGCGCCGTGGGGCGACTCGGCGTCGCGGAGACCGGGGACACCATCTCGGCCAAGGCGTCTCCGCTGCTGATGGCGCCGTGGGAGATGCCCGAGCCGCTACTGCCGATCGCGGTGCACGCTGCAACCCGCGCGGACGAGGACACCCTGGCCAAAGGGCTGGCCCGGCTCACTGCGGGCGACCCCACCGTGCTCATCGAGCGGCGCCCGGACACCAACCAGCTGGTGCTGTGGTGTCTCGGCGAGGCACACGCGGACGTCGTGCTCGAACGGCTGCGGGCGACCGGCGCGCACGTCGACACCGTGCCGCTACGCATCGCGGTGCAGGAGACGTTCACGGCCGAAGCGCGCGGGCACGGCCGGCTCGTGAAGCAGTCCGGCGGGCACGGCCAGTACGCGGTCTGCGATGTCATCGTCACGCCGCTGCCGCGCGGGTCGGGCGTGGAGTTCGCCGAGAAGGTCGTCGGCGGCGCCGTCCCGTCGCAGTTCATCGGCTCGGTCGAAAAGGGCGCCCGCGCGCAACTGGCGCAGGGCATGGAGCAGGACCACATCCCGGTCGTCGACGTGCTGGTCACCCTCGTCGACGGCAAGTCGCACAGCGTCGACTCCTCCGACGCCGCGTTCCAGATGGCCGGGTCGCTCGCGGTGAAGGACGCCGCGGCGAACGGCAACCTGACGCTGCTCGAGCCGTGGGCGAGCGTCGACATCACCGTGCCGGACGCGCACGTCGGCTCGGTCATGTCCGATCTGTCCGGCCGGCGCGCCCGGGTGACCGGCAGCGAGCCGGACCCGACCGCGATGGTCGGTATGGAGCGGACGGTCGTGCACGCCGAGATCCCCGAGGCCGAACTGATCCGGTACGCGACGTCGCTGCGCTCGATCACGGCGGGCACCGGCCGGTTCACCCGGCAGTTCGCGCGCTACGACCTCGTCCCGTCGACCGTCGCGGCGTCCTTGCGTCACCCCGCCACTGCCGAGTAGCACCGGGC